>CALXSV010000203.1 GCA_944391235.1 uncultured Clostridia bacterium
CATTGATCTGCAATTGAAAATATTCGCCTGGCAGTTTGTTGTAGCCATAGATAAAGTTGGGCACCCGCCCCTTTTGCGCATTGAGATTCTTGCCGAATTTAACACGCTTTGAGGTGTTCGCGCTTTCTTCCTGCGCAATGGCAGATAACATGGTGAGCATGAACTCGGAGCTTTCTGCCTGCGTGTAATCATAATTAATAAAGATAACCGCGATATCCAGGGCTTTTAGGCGGCGGATGCTGGTGAGAAAATCTACTGTGTTTCTGGCCAGACGTGATACGTCCTTAATCAGCACGGTATCAAAGCGCCGCTCCTGCGCGTCAGCCAGCAAGCGTAACAGCTCGGTGCGGTTACGCATACGCGTGCCGCTTTTCCCTTCATCCGCATAGATTTCTACCAGCTGATAGCCGTGGTTTTGCGCGTAAAGCTGGAAAAACTCCTGCTGCGCCTCCAGTGAGTCCAGCTGCTCATCCTTATTGGTGGAGACGCGGCAGTAGGCAACCGCTTCCCTCATGCTAACCTCCCTTTGTCTATGCTTTTCTACTGTATTCCATCCTACGGATTGGCTTGTCCGCTTTTTGGCGTTGTTTGCGCGCTGTGCGCAAGCTGCGCGGCATGGCGCACCAAGGCTTCTGCCAGCAGTTGGATCAGGCAGTTGCTTAGCGTCTCCGGTGGATTGGGATCATAAAAGTGAATCTGTAGTATATGGCTGTTTTCCTGCATAGCCGGGCCTCCTTTTGCTTCATCCTATGTTGGCCTGTCCGCGGATATGCTGTGCGAAAATACGCTTTCCTGTCTATTCTGTGGATGGACTGCATATTATGAATGGACAAGATGATGGCAAGGTGCTATGATATACATAAGTTTGAAGAATGCCATATCTTACTATATTGTCCATCGGGGAGGAAGCTGTATGGAAGTATTGCAGTACAAATGTCCCTGCTGTGGCGCGCCCCTGGCCTTTTCTAGCTCCAGCCAGCAGCTGAGCTGCCGCAGTTGCGGCAATGATTTTCCGGTTGAAACTGTGCAGGACTTTGAAGAATTATCCAGTCAACAGGATGAGGCGCATTTGCAGTGGAAGCATAAAGGCGAAGAGGATACCGCCGGGCTGGCTGAGCAAATTGGTGATGGCCTGTATGAATGTCCCTCTTGTGGCGGGCATGTGGAGGCGGATGAACATACGGCCAGCACGACCTGTCCCTATTGCGACAATGTCGTGCTGATTCGGCGCAGTCTTTCTGGAAGCTTTACGCCCGATTGCCTGATTCCTTTTAAAGTGGAGGCGGAAGAAGCCAAGCAGATTCTGCGTAAACTATGCAAGGGGAAGAGGCTGCTGCCTAAACACTTTTTGGATGATAGCCGCATTAAGGAAATCAAAGGCTATTATGTGCCGTATTGGCTCTTTGATTGTGAGGTCAGCGCAGCTATAAACTTTGACGCAACCCGCGTGCGTTTTTGGATGAGCGGGGAATATAACTATACGGAAACTTCCTATTATCTGGTGCATCGGGCTGGCGCTATGCGCTTTGCCCGTATTCCTGTGGATGGCTCCAGCAAAATAGACAATGCGATTACCGAGGCTATAGAGCCCTTTGATTATCAGGATTTGGTTGATTTTGAGCCGGCTTATTTGGCCGGATATGAGGCGGATAAATATGACGTTAGCGCAGAGGAGGCCATGCCGCGCGTCAATGAGCGGGTATGCAGTAGTACGGAGGATGCGCTACGTGACACGGTAATCGGGTATAATACAGTGATTGCCCGCAATCGTAATGTGCAGAATCATAAGGGTGAAGTTCGCTACGCCCTGTTGCCGGTGTGGCTGCTAGAAGCAAGCTATGCAGGTAAAAAGTATCCGTTTGCCATCAATGGACAGACCGGTCGCATGATTGGCACTCTGCCGGTTGATAAACGGCGCTTGTGGGGCTATCTTATTGGCATGACTGGTATCGGGACAGCTGTTCTTTCTATATTGGGTATTTTGCTGGGAGGTGGCCTGTAATGAAAAAACGTGCTTTCTCCGCGCTTGTGCTGGCCCTGATTCTGCTGGGTAGCCTGCTTTGCGGCCTGGCTCTGGCAACGGAGCCCGACAGCGTTCCGGCAGCGACGCACGTACAGGACATGGCGGGTCTGCTAACCGATGCGGAAGTCAGTAAGCTGGATAGTAAAATTGCTCAGTTGGTGGAAAAATATAATTTTGATTTGGCCATTGTCACGGTCAACGCCTTTTCCGGCAGTAGCATCATAGATTGGGCAGATTCGGTTTATGCAGAGTCTGGCTATGGCCGCGGTGAGGAAAAGGACGGCTTGATGTTAAGCATCAGCATGGCGGAGCGCGACTGGGCCATTACTGAGTACGGTTATGGTGCATATGCCTTTAATGCTTATGGCCGCGAAGTCATAGCGGATAAAATCGTGCCGCATCTATCGGATGGCGATTATTATAAGGCTTTTGCGCGCTTCCTTGACCTGGCAGACGAATTTTTACAAGAAGCAGGCCAAGGACAGCCCTATAGCGAGTCGCACCGCTATCGCCGGGCCAATGTTGCGCTTACCATCGGTATTTCTCTAGCCGTTTCCCTGATTGGAGCCTTTTGTCTGGTATACAGCTGGCTGCGTAGTATGAATACGCGCCGTCAGAACAGTCATGCCTCCTCTTATGTGGTAGCAGACAGCTTTCAATTGCATGACAGCCGGGATATTTTCCTCTACCATACGGTTACTCGGGTGCGGCGGCCTAAACCGAGTAACAGCGGCGGGGGCGGTGGTAAAATTTCTGTTGGCAGGGGCGGTCACGGCAGCTCCGGTAAATTTTAATAGATAGGCTTAAGCTTATTTTAGAGCAAAGCAATGGGAAAGGAGACTGATTATGGGACTTTTAAAGGCAGGTGTAGGTGCGCTTTCCGGTGTTTTGGCAGACAGCTGGCGCGAATATTTTTACTGTGATGCGCTGGAGGCAGATATATTGGCGGCCAAAGGGAAAAAGCGCAGCTCCAAGCGTTCATCTAATACAAAGGGTGAGGAGAATATTATCTCCAATGGCTCGATAATCGCCGTGAATGATGGCCAGTGTATGATGATTGTTGAGCAGGGTGCAGTGGTGGAATTTTGTGCGGAGCCCGGCGAGTTTGTCTGGGACAGCTCCACAGAGCCGACCATCTGGTATGGCGGGTTCAAGGAAAACCTGCGCGGTACTTGGGATGTGATGAAAAAGCGCTTTACCTTTGGCGGCGATACTGCCAAGGACCAGCGCATTTACTATTTCAATACCAAGGAGCTGCTGGGCAATAAATATGGTACTGCCAATCCGGTACCCTTCCGCGTGGTGGACAGCAATGTGGGATTGGATATTGATATTTCCGTGAAGTGCTTTGGCGAATATAGCTACCATATCTGCGACCCGATGCTTTTTTATAAAAATGTTTGCGGCAATATAGCAGAGGAATATAACCGCCAGCAGCTGGATAGTCAGTTGAAAACAGAGCTGCTAACCGCTTTGCAGCCTGCTTTTGCCCGCATTTCTGCCATGGGTATTCGTTACAGCAGCCTGCCGGGGCACACCATGGAGCTGGCAGATGCACTTAATGAGGTGCTGTCTCAGAAATGGCGCGGTCTGCGGGGAATTGAAATTGTTTCCTTTGGTGTAAGCTCCATCAAGGCAAATGAAGAAGACGAGGCCATGATTAAGGAGCTACAGCGCAATGCAGCCTTCCGCAATCCTACCATGGCAGCGGCGCATCTGGTGGGCGCACAGGCAGAGGCCATGCAATCTGCCGCTACCAATGAAAACGGCGCTATGATGGGCTTTATGGGCATGGGCTTGGCACAGCAGGCTGGCGGCGCCAATACGCAGGGTCTGTATCAGATGGGGCAGCAGCCGTCTGCTGTCGGAGCATCAGATATTTGGCAATGCAGCTGTGGTACAGTGGTAAATGGCAACTTTTGTCCGCAGTGCGGCTGCAAAAAGCCGCAGCCACAAAGTCCAGCTGCGGATTGGAAATGTGTCTGTGGCGCGGTGGTGCATGGCAATTTTTGTCCCGAGTGTGGAAGCAAAAAGCCCTTGGAGCAGGGCTGGCTGTGCAGCTGCGGGGCTGTGAACAAGGGCCGCTTCTGCTCAGAATGCGGGGCTAAAAAGCCGGCTGGCGTGCCTTTATATAAGTGTGACAAATGCGGTTGGGAGCCGCAGGATGCGCAGCATCCGCCAAAATTCTGTCCGGAATGCGGCGATCCCTTTACAGATGAGGATGTGCAGCAGTAAGCATACCGTGTTGCGTAACAAGCAGGAGAAAACTTGCAGAAAGTCTCATAAGGAAATCTCAATATACAAACACGGTGCAGCTCCAAAGGGGCTGCACCGTGTTTCTTTTTTCCACAAGCTAAAAGCTTGCGGATTTGTCCCTGTTCCAGCGTTCTGTTTTGTTACAACTGTGTG
>CALXSV010000204.1 GCA_944391235.1 uncultured Clostridia bacterium
AAGCTATATACTATCCCCACCTACCCTGTCCAGTTTGGCGATCATACGCCAAACGAGTTCCACAATGCCCCTGAAGTCGGCGAGCACACTGTTGAAATTCTCCAGTCCTTGGGATACTCTGAGGAGAAGATCCAGGAGATGTTGGCGAACAAAGTGGCCCAAGGCTAACAATAAAATAGGCAGATTTCAAGCAAGGAGGAGCATTCTTATGCCGTATCAGGAAAAATATGCAGGTATTGATTTTGAGATCAAAGGACATGTAGCCTATTTGACTTTCAACAATCCCGCAACCCTCAATGCGCTAAGCTATCGCATTTTTGAATCCATCAACCTCATTTTTGACGAAATGAAGAAAGACCGGAATATTTGGGGCGTCATTATTACTGGCGCTGGTAGAAGCTTTATCGCCGGCGCCGATTTAAAGGACATGCCGAAATTCGACTATTTTAGCCTTGAGGGCTGCCGGGACGACCGGGTCTATATCCATAATACCTATAACAAAATTGCTGAGTTCGACCGTCCGACGATTGCGGCCATCAACGGCTATGCGCTGGGCGGCGGTGCCGAGCTGGCTCTGTGCTGTGACATTCGTATTGCCAGCAAGACGGCAAAAATCGGCTTCCCGGAAGCCAAGCTCGGCGGTATGGCCGGGTACACTGGTCCCTCTCGCGCCGTACGGATTCTGGGCCCTGCCTACGCGTTGGAGATGTTGATGACAGGTTATCACTATCCGGCAGAGGAGGTCCTCCACTATGGCTTCCTCTCCAAGGTAGTGGAGCCGGAGGACTTGATGTCCACCGCCGAGGAAATCATGGGCCGGATTCTCTCCAAGTCCCCGGTGGCAGTCAAGTTCAATAAGATCATGGTAAACAAATGCCAGGATATGTCTTATGAGTCCTCTCTGGAGTTTGAGCGCATGATCTGCGCCATTCTCCCTGAATGCCAGGACTACGCTGAAGGAATGGCCGCCTTCCATGAGAAGAGGGATCCCGTGTTCCACAACAACTAACCATGACAAATTTTTAAATATCACACATAGAGAGGAGGGCGACAGCCATGGGTTCACTTCCGCTCAGCATTATCGGAGTCATCGTTGCGATTGTATCTATCATCCTTCTGGCGTATAAGGGCGTTCACGTCACACTTTTAGGTCCAATCGCAGCTCTGATCATTGCTATTTCCGCGGGGCTCACTTTCAATGACTTTTTGACAAATTACGCCGCCGGCTATGGCAATATGGTCGCGTCCACCCTGTTTCTGTATTCCTTCTGTATGGTATTTACCACACTCATGCTGGATGCAGGATATCTCCACGCGATTGCCTATTTCATTGCCGACACCATTGGAGCAAAACATACTGCCCTTGTCTGCATGATCGCCTGCACGATTTTTACGATTGGTGGGCTTAGTGCCAGCGGCTACCTGGTGATGTACTCCATTGGACTTATTCTTTGCTCAAAGGCCAACTATCACCGCGGATTCCTGGCTGCAGCTGTAATGTGTCCCAGTTGGTCCTTCGCCGCAATCATGCCTATGGCGGCCAGCACGCCAAATGGTATCTTAGGGCCTGCACTGGGGACATCCAACATGGCCGGTCTAATCCCGGGGTTTGCAAGCGCAGTCGTAATGTTCGTAGTTGACGCAATCATCCTGGAACGTATGCAGAGCAGAGGCGGCAGCTTCCAGGCATGGGACCTCATTCAGCTCGACGAAGACACGCAAAAGAATCTGCCCCCTGTATGGAAAGCGTTTATCCCTATTATTATTGTTTTCGTCATGTATAACTTTGTCCGGTTGGCAATCGTCCCCAGCGTGGCTATTGCCTGCGTCTACGTCACCCTGGTTGAACTGAAGAAGCTGGGCAGAGACTTCTACAAGCGCTGGCAGAAGGGCTTTATTGACGCTTTGATCCCCGTAGCTGGTGTAGCCGCCATGAGCGGAATCGGAAGCATCATCCAGATGACCCCAGCCTGGGATGCCCTGATGGATTTCATGGGCGCTGCGCTGTTCAATCCGTACATCATGGTATTCGCATTTGTTGCCCTGGTGGGTCTGTGTCTGGGCTCTGGCTCTGCCACTGTCACAACCGGCCTTACCGGAATTCAAGGCATGCTGCCCATTCTGTTGGAGCAGGGCGTCGACCTTGGCAATCTGCATCGACTCATCGCCATCGCAGGCCACGGAACCTCAGCCCTTCCCTCCTCCGGTGGTATTGTGGCCGCGATCCAGCTCTTCAAGAGCGACCACAAGGAGTCCTATACGCCGGTAGGCATTACATGCTGCCTCGTTCCCATTCTTGTGTGTGCAGTGGTTACCCTGCCTCTGATGATGTTGGGCTTTACCTGAGGCATTGACGGGTCTCCAGTGTCTATCGCCTAAACCGTTCAGGTACTGGAGGCCCTTTTTCTTTTCCTATTGATTGTGTCTTGCATTAGAGAGGAGCGTGAAATATGGAGGCCTCCGTAATTATTAGTGCTGTCGGCATTGTATTAGCGGTGCTATTCGTTGTCTGGTTTACTTATAAAGGCTACTCTCCTATGATCCTGGCCCCCATCGGCGGTGTAATCATTTGCGTCACTTCCGGGCTCGACCTCACCACCGGCATGATCAGTGATTTTGCTGCTAGCTATGGGAATATGAGCAGCTCCATGCTATTCATTTATCTTCTTGGTACCATGTTTGCCGCTGTCATGACAAAAAGTGAAGCGGCATACTCCATTGCAGAATGGTTGGCTAAGATTTTCGGGCAAAAATTTGCTGCCTTCACTGTCATGATGATGGCTGGCATTATGATGATCGGTGGCATGAGCGTTGGCACCTATATGATCGTATTCCCCATTGGTATGGTCCTATTTTCCAGAGCAAATATATCCAAAAGTTTGATGGTAGGCTGCATTATTGGCGGATGTTGGACTTGGGGAAACTGTTTCCCATTCTCTCCATCAAACCACAATAATATCGCCATGCAAATTCTAGGCACAACTCCCAGCGCAGGGTTAATTCCTGGCCTGGCTGCAGGTCTTTTTTTGATTCTTGCCAATGGATTTTATCTTGAATGGCAAGGACGCAGGTGGGCCAGGCAGGGACGCGGCTTTTCCTCTTGGGAAGAGCTTCCCGAAGATACTACAGAGGCTAAAGCCAAGTATCCTCCCGTGTGGAGAGCCTGGATCCCCATCATCGCAGTTTTGGTGCTCTACAATGCCGTAGGGCTGCACATCGCCTTTTGTCTTGTAATTGGCACGCTGTTGGAAATTGCACTGGAATTTCACAAATTTCTGCCCCGTGAATGGTTTCAAACCTGTCAGCAGGGGATTCTGGATGGTGTAATGCCTGTTTGCATCATTGCCATCATGAGTGGTCTCGGCGGTGTTGTGTCTCAGACCCCCGCCTACTTTGCCATGCTGGACTGGCTGGAAACCACCACCATCAATCCATATATTATCAGCTTCTTGGGTGCTGCGCTCTGCGCCTTTTGCCTTGGTTCCGCAACATCAGCGCTCGGGATTATGTTGCCTGCGGTTCTTCCTCTGTTTCAGAGTTATGTAGCTGCCGGG
The DNA here is from genome assembly GCA_944391235.1 of uncultured Clostridia bacterium. Taxonomy (GTDB): domain Bacteria; phylum Bacillota; class Dehalobacteriia; order UBA4068; family UBA4068; genus CALXSV01. Next base: position 3,555 of record CALXSV010000204.1, read on the forward strand.
TACGATATGGGGGTCCTGCACCGTTTGGCCGTGGTGGGCTCCCTCAGTCTGGATTCCCTTCCGCACAATGGCTCTATCATTGCCATGGCGGAACAATTTAATCTTACGATGAAAGACACCTATTTCCCCGTTTTTATTGTCAGTGTTGTCAATGTCTTTCTGGCAGGCATTGTTGGAACGGCTGTGGCCATGCTGGGCTTCACTTAAAAGAAACATATCATTCCTATTTGGGGAGGATTCATTCAAGATGGTAAATTACATCCTAGCAACAGAAGAGCAGAAAGACCTTGCGATGAATGCAAGGAGTATTTTAGAGAAATATCTTGCGCCTCGTATTGAGGAGTTCGAGCACGCAGACGATGGTCATGGGGTATTTTCCCGCGAGATCCTACAGCATCTGGTGGAGGCCGGCTACTATGGGATGGGAATTCCCGAAGAGTACGGGGGGCTTGGCCTTGACCTTTTGACACAGGCCATTATTGTGGAAGAAATGGCTAAAGTGGAAGCCGGCTTCACATTTTCTGCCTTTAATGCCGGGAATTTTTTCCCTCTCATCCTTAAGACAGGTCTGTCCGCAGAAGAAAAGCAGACCTGGGCTGATAAGATCTTAGCAGGAGAAGTTATGGGCTGCTTTGCGTTGACAGAGCCTAGTGCCGGCTCAGATGCCGCAGCTATGCGAACAACAGCATTGAAAGACGGAAGTGAGTGGGTCATTAACGGGACAAAGTGCTTCATTACAAATGCGCCTAACGCTGACTTCTTTCTCATCGCCGCTTGGACAGACAAGGAGCAAAAACCCAGCCGCGGCATTACCTTCTTCTTTGTGGAGAAGGAGCGGGGCGTAAAAATCGGCAAGAAGGAAAAGAAGATGGGGCTGAAGCTCTCCGAGACCTCGGATGTCATCTTGGAAGATGTGCGGGTCCCGGAAGATCATGTCATTGGTGAGGTGGGCCGGGGCTTTGGCGCAGCTTTGGAGGTCCTCAATGAGGACGGCCGCATTATGGACGCCGTATGTGCCCTGGGCGTTGGGCAGGCCGCCCTGGATCACGCCATCGACTACGCCAAGGTACGCAAGCAGTTTGGCAAACGGATCATCGACCACCAGGGGCTCGGCTTCCTGATTGCCGACATGCAGCTGCGCATGGAATCTGCCAGAGCCCTGCTCTACCAGACGGTAGACGCCATATGCCAGGGAATTGCTACCCATCATTTGACCTCCAGTGTTAAGGCCTATGTCACGGATAGCGTCATGCAGGTGACTACCGATGCCGTCCAGGTGTTTGGCGGTTACGGCTACTCCACAGAGTATCCTGTGGAAAAGTACATGCGCGATGCAAAGATATTCCAAATCTTCGGCGGGACCAATCAGATCCAGCGAATGATTATTATGCGCGACCTAGCCGGAAAGCCACAATAGGCTCAAGATCTAGAAGAGAGGTGGCAGGAGATTGTGAGCAATCCCTTGCCACCTTCCCTTATTCATTCGTCTCAGCCTATCGACTGACAGGAGTAAAGGATGGCAAGTCATGAGGCAGAACAGCATTTATCCCTGGTGGATCACCATATTGCTGATGATGGCAGGCTTCTCTATCTCTGCGCTCATGTATGTGGGGTCCTACCTAAATACATGGATGGTCTTAGAAGAACATTTGGACGAGTCCATTGTCGGGCTTTCCTCTACCGCCCTAACGGCGGTGGTTACTGGATTGGCTATGCCAGCTGGATATCTCATCTCCAAGTTTGGCTATCGAAAAATCATGCTGCTAGGCAGCCTAATTTGTGCCTTAGCGGTACTTTCCCTGATTGTGCTGCCTGCAAACGCATATCTTACTGTCTTTTTGAATGGAGTATTTGGTGTCGCCAGTGTAACTGTGGTAGTCATCGGGAGTCCCGGCCTGATCAATCAGTGGTTCGTGTGCGATCGCTCTTTACCTATGGCCCTGATGATGGCCGCATCTCCAGCCAGCGGCTTTTTGATCCCCCCTGTATTAACCAGGATCGTAGAGCTGTGGGGCTGGCGTGTCGGGTATTTTTTCCTCCTCGTTGGACTTTTCTTGGTCATTGTACTCTTTCTATTCTTTTTGAGAGAACCTTCTCACCATGCGCCCATTGCATCGGATACACTGTCTCGGGCTGAGGAAGTCAGCAGGACTTTCTCTGTGCCTTCCCGCCATCAATTTTGGATTTTTTCCTGTAGTGCTGCGCTGCGCGCTATGGTTTATATGGGCTGTGTGAGCTATTCCACCCTCCTAGCCATAGATCGAGGCTTTACCGCGGAACAGGCAGCTGTGGTCCTCATGGGGTATTCAGTGGGTGGAATGTCGGGGAGGCTCCTGGCTCCCCTCTGGAGGCGGTTCCATATCTCCGACATGGCATCTGTACGGATCGGCACAGCTCTGTGCGGCATCGGCGGCTGTCTACTATTTGTGGGGCGAAACCTTCTCACACTCACCGGTGGAGCTGCTGCCATCGCCGTAGGATTTGGCCTGTCTTATTCCGTTTCGCCCATTCTATTTTCCAACTGGTACGGCGATAGCAAATTTGCCAAAGCCTATGGGAAATTTACTGCCATTCTCCAGGTTGGTTATACCGTTGGGCCTGTGGTTATTATGGGTCTCTCTTTTGTTCTAAATGGATATGAAGCGGCCTTTGGCGTTCTGGGCGTGGTGAATCTGCTCGCCATTCTTTTGCTCCAGAAATTGCCTGAACCCATTCCCATTGATTTTGTCCGGTAAATCGATTACACTGACATACATGAGGCAGATGAAATCCAAATAGAGAGGAGGCACCTTTTATGCTTGGGACTGAATATGACCGTCTATCCTCTTTGGATCATATGTACCCTGTATGGGAACCTCATACGCTTTGGACACGTTTTCAGCAGAGTGCAGAGCGGTTTCCCCTCCAGGAATATATCATATTTGAAGACTGTAGCTTCACCTATGCCCAAGTAAAGGAGCAGGTAAACTCCGTGGCCCGCAGCCTCTACGCCTTGGGTGTCCGGCCAGGCACTCACATTGCGGTCTTGTTGGTAAACAGTCCTGAATTTGTTTTTTTGACCTTTGCACTTGCAAAGCTGGGAGCAGTGAAGGTCCCCGTCAACGCGGGAGTTGCAAAAGAAGAGCTCTGCCATGTCCTGCGGCAGTCTGATTCCAGCATCTTATTTAGTAAATTCATTCTTGATGAGGATCTGTTCTCTCAGTGTCCCGAGCTGCGGCAGGTCGTTGTCACAGAGCAAAATAAGCTCTATACTTCTCCAAATCTCATATACTGGGCGGAGTTTTGTGCTTTGGCGGATCAAGTGAGGCCTGATACCGTTGAACAGGTCGCCTCCATCTGCCAGGACCCGGGCGCAATCTCCGACATCATGTTTACCTCAGGAAGTACGGCGCGTTCCAAGGGTGTCATGCTGGGACATGATATGCTGCTTCGCTCCGCTTATGCCTCGTGCCGCACAAGACGTTTTGAGCTGGGGCGCAGAATGCTGATTTTAACCCCTCTCTTTCATGCCTACGCCTATGTCGAGGGACTTTTGGCCCTGCTCTATGTCGGCGGAACTCTTGTTATGAGCCGTCATCGCTTCGAGCCCCACCACGCCCTGCGGCTTCTCCGTGATTTTGAGGTCAATGATATGATTGTTTTGGGCTCTATCATGACCAAAATGTTAAAAGAGGGGCAGCCCAAGCCGGAGGATTATCCTCATCTTCACGCCGCATACTGGGCTGTGTCCGCTCCGGACTGGAGCTGGGACGCCTGCCGGGAGCGGTTCGGCATCCAGGACATCACCACTGGAAGTGGGATGACTGAGACCTGCTCCACCTGTGTACTGACCCGGCCCACCGACCCGCCCGATTATGTCAAAAAATATGACGGTGCCCTGAAAGATGCGGGATGTGCTGGCCTTTCGGAATATAATGGGCATTTGATGGAATTTAAGATTTGTGACCCCGCTACCGGCGAACTACTTCCCCAGGGCGCTGAAGGGGAAATTTATTATCGCGGAATCACTGTTACCGCCGGCTATTACAAGGATACGCAGGCCACTCGAAGACACTTCACTCCCGATGGCTGGCTGAAAAGCGGGGACCTTTGGCGCATGGATCAAAACGGTTATTTGACCTTCTGCGGACGCTGCGATGATATGTATAAAATCAATGGAGAGAATGTTTCTCCCCTTTTTGTAGATTTTATCATCGGCCAATGTCCCCAGGTCACCGCAGTGGAAACGGTAGGCGTTGTCCATCCCGAGTTAGGAGCCGTTGGGGTCGCCTTTATCGAGGCGATACAGGATGACCACGAGACAAAGACTTCCATTGAAGCCTACTGTCTGAAGCATCTAGCCCGCTATCAACTTCCTAAATACTATTTCTACTCAGATAGCCGTTCCTGGCCCAGAACTGGAACTGGTAAAATCTCAAAAAAGGGCTTGAGAACCCTGGCCATGCAGCTCTTGTCGCAGGAAAGCTGACAGCTTCTTCACAGCGGTGTTCATGCAGAAAGGAGGCAAGCCCTTATTATGGAGTACGATATCTGCCGCGCTTCAGAGCCCGATAGTCCCCTGTTTGCCAACAATTCCATCTATTCTGCATATTGGAAAGACGCGCAAAAGTTATTTGATTCGCCCCCGTCAAAAATTCCCTCTACAGATGCCCAGCTTTTCCAAAAGCACCGCTCAGAAAACATCCGCTTGTTTGCCTATAGCACCTATGTAATCAGCGAATTTTTGGACAACTATCCCGAAGGTTTCTGCTATGCTCTCTTTGATGCGGACGGGTGCCTTTTCCGTCTGTTGGGGAGTGAGACAATGCTGCAAGCCCTTGCAGATGACGGAATCACTGCAAAGACCAGTTGGAAACTGGAGAATATTGGGCCAAATGCCGTCACCGTAGGTTTGGCGGCAGGGTGCCAGATGTCTACAGTTGGAATGGAAAACTATGCATTGCCTCTGCAAAAGTACGCTCTGTACTTTGCTCCTGTCACCCTGCAAAATGACTATCCTCCCCACGCACTCATTGAAAACGGCGGAATTGCCATTTTTGTTCCGGCGGAGCAGCACCGCCCAGAGTATAGTCTGCTGGCCTTTTCCCTGGCAAATAATATTATGGTAAATATACATTTTCTGCTACGGAACAGCCAGGCGCATGACGCCAAAGGGCTTGGGGTACTCTTTCTGGATATTAGCTTTGCCTCCAGGAAGGTGACAATCAATCACTATAACCAAAAGCTGTTTGAGATTCTGGACATTCCCCCCTGTGATATCGCTTTCCGTCCGGTAGAGGTCTTATTCGACCCACCCCCAAAAAATCAAGATTTTTGGTCAATTATCCAAAAGCGAAAATATTTGCGAGACCACGAGATCACGCTTAGCGTACAGGGGAAGGAGGTCCGTTGTATCCTCTCCTCTGATATCAATGACCAACCCAGTCTGCATGTGCTGAGTGTTGTGCTCAGCCTTACAACGGCAAAAGAGATTTCCTCCTCTGTCGCCCAAAAGATGGGCAATGGCGCTGTACGGACGTTTGATGACATCATTGGTTCCTCCGCTGCACTGAGAACAGCCATTGATCGGGCCAGAGTTTTTGCACAGACAGACAGCAACGTCATGTTGCTTGGGGAGAGCGGGGTCGGAAAGGATATTTTTGCGCAGGCAATCCATAATGGCGGCTCCCGAAGGGGGCATCCATTTATCACTGTGAATTGTGGTGCTCTGCCTCGCGATCTCATTGCCAGCGAATTATTCGGCTATGGCAGTGGTGCCTTTACCGGAGCCAAACGGAGTGGAAATATCGGCAAATTTGAGCTGGCAAACGGCGGAACTATTTTCCTGGATGAGATTGGTGAGCTCCCTCTGGACCTTCAGGCCACCCTTTTGAGGGCCGTAGAGCAAAAGGAATTCATGCCCTTAGGTAGCAGCAAGGTAGTGCACCTCGATGTGCGTATCATTTGTGCGACTAATGCAGATGTGATCACCATGATGGAGCAAAAGCAGTTTCGTGCAGACCTATACTATCGGCTCTGCACGATGTCCCTGGAGATTCCGCCTCTGCGTGAGCGGGGAAATGACCCGATTCTTCTGGCCAATTATTTCATTCAAAAAACCTGTATGCGCATTCGGCGTCCTACAATGATGAGCCTATCGCCTGAGGCCCAGCAGCTCTTACTAGAGCTTCCATGGCAGGGCAATGTTCGAGAGCTGCAAAATATGATTGAAAATATCGTCCAACTCTACCCCGGCGAACGGATTATGCGTCAGTATATTTTAGACTATCGGAAAAACACTTTTGGCTCTATCCGCTCGTCCCCTACTGTCTCATCCCCCCTCCGCCTCCCTAAAAAAACTCCACATAGGGATTTATTAAGCGCCCAAGAAATTATTTCTGCAATCGAGACCTGCGGCGGCAACCGAAGTGCTGCTGCCAAAAAACTTGGAATCGCCCGCAAGACACTCTACCGCAATATGGAGCGTTTAGGGATTCTGCTGGAATGATTTTAAGTTTAAATACTCATTCTTTCTGTCTGTACCAATTCCCATCCTGCGCTTCTATTGTTTCGTCATTGACCGTAATTCCAAAGGTAGATAGTGTTAGAGTCGGACCTGTTAACACTACCAACCAAAATAAAGGCTGATTATTAAAACTTGCGGCACTAAACAAAAGTACTCTGGAGCCGGTTCGTATGAATCGGCTCCAGGGTATTTTTCTCTCAAAGTGCTTTCAAAAGGAGGGTGAGCTCCTCATCAGTCAGCTTCCCTCGTTCGGACTGATCCAGCAGCGCCTGTGGATAAGGTAGAATAAGTTTCGCAAAAACAAAAAAGACATGGCTTGCAGATCTCTGGTA
>CALXSV010000205.1 GCA_944391235.1 uncultured Clostridia bacterium
TGTAACTTTGATAGCCAGGCCTTTATTGACATCCTGGAATTTGCTAACAGCTTCCCCTCGGAATTTGACTGGGAAAACTACAACTGGGAAGAGGAAGAAACCACCCAGCAGCGCTTGGCCAGCGGCAAGCAGATGCTGATGACGGGCAGCGTATATGACTTTGAGGGTCCGCAGCAGTACGAGCTGAACTTTGGGACAGACAGCACCTATATTGGCGTCCCGGTAAGCAGCGGCTCTGGCAACATGATCAGCGCCACTTCCGGCCTGGCCATGAGCAGCAAATGCTCGGATAAAGACGCAGCCTGGCAGTTCCTGCGCCAGTTCTTTACCGAAGATTACCAGATCAACAACTATGGCTATGGCTTCCCCACCAACAAGGCTGCCTTTGACGCCAAACTGGAAGAAGCCATGACTCCGCAGTATGAGCTGGACGCCAGTGGCAACCCGGTGCTGGATGAAAACGGCAATAAAGTTGAAATTCCCAGATACAGCTGGGGCGACGGCACCATAGAGGTAAATGTCTACGCGCTCACCCAGGAAGAGGCGGATCAGATTCTTGAGCTGATTAATACCACCACCCGTACCATGACCACTGACCAGGCCATCACGGAAATTGTTACCAGTGAGACCGAGGCCTACTTTGCGGGCAGCAAATCCGCAGAGGAAACCGCTAAAATGGTACAAAGCCGTGTCAGCCTATATGTAAACGAACAAAGATAGGCTGCACCCTGACACAGGTCCTTATATCCCTAGTACTTGCTTATAACCTTATCCAAAAGCTAACCTTCAACGTTTTTTCGCTTTAAAACCAGGGATATTGGATAGTTCCCGTGGCTGGCAACAGCCACGGGAACAGCTATATTTTATGCCCATGTGGGGTTGTGACAGCCGGTGTGCTGCCACAATGGGGCAAAACAAGAAATAACACCCTCTGCATTGCTTTGGCCTGCCAGAGGGGATAAGGGGAATCACATACATGAAAGAAAAATGGGCTCAACTGAATGAGCGCACGCGAGACCGCCTGCGTGGCATGTGCTTTTTAGGCCCCAGCTTTTTAGGCGTGCTGCTCTTTTTTATTGTACCTTTTGGGGTTGTCGTCTATTATTCGCTAATCGACGGCGTTGCTTCCCATAATTTTGTCTTTTTAGAGAATTTTACCAAGCTCTTTCAGAATTCTTCCTTTCTCACCGCAGCCAACAATACGCTCACCTTTTCCGCCATCGCCGTACCGCTGGCCGTCATTCTTGCCCTGGTGCTGGCTTTGCTGCTGGAGGCGCGTATTCCGCTGAAATCGCAGTTCCGTACCTTTTTCCTCAGCCCCATGATGGTGCCGGTCGCCTCGGTGGTGCTGATCTGGCAGGTTCTGTTCAGCTACAATGGCACCTTGAACGAGTTTCTCATGCTGTTTGGCGCGGATAAAATCGATTGGCTGAAATCAGATTATTCGCTCATCGTCATTACCGTTCTCTTTTTATGGAAGAATTTGGGCTACAACATGATTCTCTTTATGGCCGGCCTGGCCAATATTCCGCGTGAGCTGCTGGAGGTAGCGGATGTGGAAGGCGCGTCCGAGCGCTACAAATTCTTCAACATCAAGCTGCGCTATCTCTCGCCCACCGTGCTTTTTGTTACCATTCTGTCGCTCATCAACTCCTTTAAAATTTTCCGCGAGGTCTATCTGTTAACCGGCAGCTATCCTTACGAGCGCATCTATACGCTACAGCACTTTATGAACAATACCTTTGGCTCGCTGGATTACCCCAAGCTCTCCGCAGCAGCGGTAGTCATGGCCATTGTTATGGTGCTGCTGATTGCAATACTGTTTGCTATTGAGAACTGGTTCGGAAAGGATGTGGAAGAATGAGACACAAAACCGCTGGGGCGGCGCTGCCCATCAAAGGCCACAGTCTCTTTGGCAAAAAAGCGCGCCAGCCCAAGCTGCACAAGATGAAAAAAAAGCGCTACTTCAGCCGCACAGTCATCTTTATCCTCTGTGCCATTTTTGCGCTGGCCTTTTTGCTGCCCACTGTACTGACCATCACCAATTCCTTTATGTCAGAGGCGGAAATTAACGCCAACTATGGAATGATTTTCAATACGCAGTCCGGCGGCTATGTGTCTGAATCTGTAAACCTAAAGTTTATTCCCGATAAGGTAACCATGTCGCAGTATGTAACCGGTCTGGTACACTCGCCGGAATACCTGCTCAAGTTCTGGAACAGCGTGCTGCTGGTCGTGCCGATTGTCTTTTTGCAGGTAGGCATTGCCTCTATCGCGGCTTACGGCTTTACGCGCTGGCGCGGCCGCGTGCGCAGCATAATCTTTTTTTCCTACGTAATTCTCATGCTCATGCCTTATCAGGTTACGCTGGTGCCCAACTATCTGGTCAGCGACTGGGTGGGCATTCTCAATACCCGCTGGGCCATTATCCTGCCCGGCGCCTTTGCGCCCTTTTCCGTGTTTTTGCTGACCAAATTCATGCGCCGCATCCCAGAGTCCCTAATTGAAGCGGCTAAACTGGATGGGGCCAGCGAATGGCAGATCTTTACCAGAATCTGCATGCCGCAGTGCCGCTCTGCGCTGTATTCCATTGCCATTTTGGTGTTTATCGATTACTGGAATATGGTGGAGCAGCCGCTGATTTTGCTGCAGAATGCGGATATGCAGCCGCTGTCCGTATTCCTCTCCAGTATCAATGCTGGCGAAATCGGTCTGGCCTTTGCCATGGCTACTGTATATATGGTTCCCTCGCTGCTGCTGTTCCTGCACGGCGAAGAGTATCTGGTTGAGGGCATTGCCCATTCTGGCAGCGTTAAGGGCTAAGCCCGCTCTGCCGTAAATACCGCAAAACGGAGGTCATTTTTAATGGAAGAAAAAACCTTAAACCGCGGCTGGGTTAAAAATGCCGCTATCATCTTCCTTTGCATATTACTGGTACTAACCTTTTTTTCCAACACCTGGCTTAACCGCTCCCTGCCTGAGGTAGCCACGCAATACATTACATCTGGCACCATCACCACGCGCGTGCGCGGCACCGGCGCGGTCACAGCCAATGAAACCTACGAGCTCTCCCTGGATCAGAGCCGCAAAATTGGCTCTGTGCTGGTTCAGGTTGGCGATGTTGTGCAGACCGGCGACGTGCTCTTTACCCTGGGCGACGCGAGCAGCGAAGAGCTGGAGGCTGCGCAAAAGGAATTGGATGCACTGCGGCTTTCCTATCAGAAGGCCCTGATTAACGCCACGCAGAGCGATTATGCGCGCGAAAATCGCGAGATTCAGCTGGCACGCGAGGCTCTGGCTGAAGCGCAGGCAGATGTGGATGGCAACTATGTCACAGACGCGCAGATTCGCGAGGCAGAAGATGCGGTGCAGGTTGCCCAGGCCAATAAGGACGAGCAGGATATCGACGTCTCGGATTTGCAGCTGGAAATCAGTCAAATTCAAAGTGAGCTGGCTGGATTAAACAGCGTGGATACCACAGAACTTGAACGACAGGTCGCACAACAGCGAAATGTTGTAGAAAAAGCCACAAACGCCGAAAAAGTCGCTCACATGAACTATGACGACGACTATAAAGCCATGAAAGAACTGGCAGAGAAACAGCATGGCAACACAGATATTGATGTATACATGGAGTACCTGGCCTATAATTATGAAGAAGAAGGAGAGAATGGAAACCCCATCATCAGTCCTGAAATGTATACTGCCTATAAGGCAATCACCGAGGCTGAAGCAGATTTAGAGAAACAAAAAGCCACCTTAAAGCAACTTGAGGATGACTTAGAAGCGATGGAGAAGGGTGACGACAGCGCCCTGATTGCCCGGCTCAACAACGAGCTGGAAGATTTGCAGGATGACCTGATTGACGGGCAGCGCCGGCAAAAGCAGTGCGATGACCGCCTGAGCCAGGCGCAGAAAACGCTCACCGATTTGCAAACACGGAAAACGCAGTATGACACAGCTGTGCAGCAGGTCAAAACCTGCGAAAGCAATCTAGAAAACCTGCTCTTTGACTTGCAGGAAAAACAGAAGGAAACCGGCAAAACCCAGCAGCTGGAAGCTCTGGATTTAGAGCAGGCCCGTAAGGATATTGCCGCGCAGG
>CALXSV010000206.1 GCA_944391235.1 uncultured Clostridia bacterium
AAAGTCAACTAAATAGATTTCCTCATAGTGCGGCAGCTCGGCAACAGTTGCCTCCGCTTGCGGCATTTCCTCCTGGCCCGCATCCTCTGCCAGTCCATCCGTAACTTCCAAAGTTGCAGGGATCGTCTGCGGAGTGGGCAAAGCCTCTATGCTGCTATCTTCGTTCGCCTTAGCTGTCTTCTTACGGGTTGTACGTCTGGTTGTGGTTTTCTTTGCTGCCAAGGCGGCTGAATCAACTCGTATCTCGGGGTGCTCCGCAGCAACTGCATGATCAGCCGCTAAAGCAATGTCCTCCGCAGCGGCGACCGTATTGTTATCGAGCGCAGCCGCCGCAGCTGTCTCTTCTGTTTTATCCGCTGCAATCTCTATCTTTTTTGTGCTTCTGCGCCGGGAAGCACTCTTTTTCTTTTCTTCCTCTACTTGTGTTGCAGCAGCCAGGCTATCTGCGGTTTGCTCTGCCTTGCGCCTCCTTGTTACAGACCTGGTTGCGCGCTTTGCAGCTGGTGGAACAGTTTCCTCCTCTGCTTTTTCCGGCACAACAGCCTGTGTATCCGCCAGGGGCAGCCCATCCTCCATTATGCTGTCTTGGCTGGCCTCTGGCGCGGGCACGGCAGCTGTTTCAGCCGGGCGCTCAGCCTCCGGCGGTGCAGGTTGTTGTGCGCTATCCGGCTCTGCATCGCTGGCAGCTTGCTCTACTGCCGTATCCGCGCTAATTTCTAACTCAAAACTTTCCTTTTCCATCGTCATACTATAACCTCACAAAATTTAAATTCTCTTTTATTTCTTATTCATTTCTTATCTTGTTAATTAAACTGCTTTTGTATGGTCGCATTCCGAATCTGGCCTGCCCCTTATCTGTATACGTTGGTCAGCAGGTTGCGATACACAGCAAAATAGCGCTGGCCAAAAGCAAAAGAGCAACAAACAATGCCAGCATGACCAGCGTTGCATAAAGGTCGCCACAATCTATCAGCAGGCCAATATAGCGGCTATCCGGTATTTAGATAGGAAAAAACAAATAAAGCTGGGATTCGCCATACAAACAGCAACCGCAATCGAGGCGGAACAAGCGTAAAGGACGGTACCCGATAGCAGAAGCTTATGCCTCCTGTCCAGCGGGATCGATGCCGCAGAGCACCCTGCCGCTCTCTATATCATAATACAGCATGAGCTTGGCTCGGGTAAAGCGGTACAGTTTTACCATTTCACTGAGCTGTTGGTAATCCTCCGGTAAAGGCAACTGCTCGCCCTGTGTAGACAGCAGTGTTCGATTTTTTTGCACTCTTTCTTCCGAGACATTATAAAGCGCAGTATAAAAGATTTCCGTCTCTACCAAATCCTGGAACATATGGCTACCAAAGGATAGCTCGGGCGCATAACCCGAAGCCTTATAATCCATCTCCACAATGCCGCAGAAGCCGGAAATACCTGAAAATTTGACAGGAATACCCAACTCAGGAGAGGACGTGCCAATGCGCCCCGGCACCAGTAGGAGCACGTTTTGCGCGGTCTCCTTGTACATGGTGTTGATCGCAGTGATGACATTGGCCACTTCCATCTTCTTTTTATAAGGATAATCATAATAGCCTTTGGCATCAACCGTAACCACCACATCAAGCCTTTTCTGCTGCGAGACGCCCATGGAGCAATCCTGCGCCTGGAAAAGAATATTTTCCTCCGGCAGCTCGGGCACAAGCACCCGACCTTTCGTAGCAAAGGTTTGCAGGGGCCGGCACTGCAGCAGGCAGATGACATACTCATTGCGGGCATTGGAATTTACCGTATATTCAATATCAACCGGATAGGTATATACACGCTGCAAAGTAGAAAGAATGGCGTCCATATCAGCCATCAGCTTTTGGTCATTGACATATCCAGCACAGGTGGCAAAACAAATTTGCCGGTAGCTGCCCTGCTCCCGAAACTGCCTTTCCAGCTCATAATCATGTTCCAGAACCAGGCTCTGATACCAGTGCGGAGTGCAGCTTCTCATCTGCTCAACAGAGATCTCCACCAGCTTATTCTGCGCTGTATCAATCACATCCATCTTGCGCTGGGAGAACTTTGCCTTTTCATCCATGGTCGTCATATAGGTATGAGAAGGTTTTTCCAGATGAACAATGCGCGGATAATCACTATCCGTGCGATCCACAGCACGGGTTCCCAAGCCAGCTACCATGCGCAGCATTCCCTTTTGCGATTTGTGTTTGTCCTTAAAAGCATAGATATCATGGGAATAGCCCACGCCGCCCAGAGAAGGGAAAAAATAGTTGCCATACAGGGAGCCGGACACGCGTTGCACCAGAATGGACATCTGCTCCTCCAACTGATCCAGCCCTCTTTTGCGGCGGTATTCCAGGGCCGAGGGGTTAATGGTGCTGGCGTAGACAATGCGTATTGCTTCCTCCAACTTTTCCAAGCGCTGCTCTAGCGTACCCTGATTGCCACAAAACACGGATTCATACTTACCAGCAAAAGCATTGCCAAAGCCATCCTCCAACATACTGCTGGAGCGCACAATAATCGGCGCTTGTCCAAAATATTCCAGCATACGGCGCAGCTGCTCGCGAATATTCTCCGGAAAAACGCCGCAGTTGATTTTCTCTGCCAAAACGCTGGCAATGGCATAATCGGTTTCACCCTGCTGTTGAATATGCAAATCCCACAAATCATTATATACCAGATATGTGTAAAAAACATGGTCGCCAATATAAT
>CALXSV010000207.1 GCA_944391235.1 uncultured Clostridia bacterium
GTAACGGCGGGCAAAGGAATACAGATGTCGCAAATCCGCTTCCAGAGAAATGGCTACGTGATTATAGGTATGATGGGTTATCAAACGGATGAAGCGGCCCATACGCAGCGGCGTTGCCGCAAAGACCACATACAAACAGCTTGCTTGCTCTGCCATGTAAGCTTTTCTCTCCTCCTGTTTGGAATTCAGAAAATCTATCTAAAGTATAGCATTCACCACCGGCTCACGCAAGACAGGTAGCGGACCGCATCCAGCTGTTATTTTTTACCGATTGTATAGCTTCTACTTATCCGTAAACAAAGAAAATTTAAAATTCTTCCATTTTTCTCTTGCATTTACGAAAAAGGCGTGCTATTATATCTAGCATAATAAAACTGAAAGTCAGGATAGGAACATGTTACAGCTCAGTTGTGCCAACGCTGCATATCGTTACTTTAGCTTTACCTACTTTTATGGTAAGGCTTATTTGCGTTTGGCTGTTAGAGTATAATCGTGCATGTGTAAAGGACTAACGAATTTTGCATGAACCCGCAGCCAAACAAGGCTGCGGGGTTTTTGTATTTTACGGAGGTAAAAGAAAATGATTGTCGTTTTAAAACCAAATCCCAATAAAGAACAACTGGAAAGCTTGCTCAACTGGCTGCAGGACAAAGGCATCCAGATCCATACCAGCATTGGCATGTCACAGACCATTCTCGGCTTAGTAGGTGAAACCTCCTCGCTGGATACGGATCTGATTGCTGCACTGGATATTGTCGAAGATGTAAAGCGCGTACAGGAGCCGTATAAGAATGCCAACCGCAAATTCCACCCCGAAGATACGGTAATCACCGTGGGAAACACGCAGATTGGCGGTGGTACCCTTACTCTGATGGCCGGCCCCTGCTCGGTTGAAACCGAAGCGCAGATTATCGAAGTGGCCAAGGATGTAAAAGCCAGCGGCGCAACCATGCTGCGCGGCGGCGCTTTTAAACCACGCACCTCGCCCTACTCCTTCCAGGGCCTGGGGGCAGATGGCATAGAACTGCTCAAGCTGGCCAAGCAGGAAACCGGGCTGCCGATTGTTACCGAGATTATGGATGCCTCGCAACTGCCGCTTTTCAAGGACGTGGACGTGATTCAGGTGGGAGCACGCAACATGCAGAACTTCAACCTACTTAAAGTATTGGGTGCGCAGGAAAAGCCAGTTATGATCAAACGCGGCATGTCCTCCACCTATGAAGAATGGCTGATGAGCGCAGAATACGTCATGTCCAAAGGCAATGAAAACGTTATTCTCTGCGAGCGCGGGATTCGCAGCTTTGAGACCTATACACGCAATACACTGGATTTAGCAGCCATTCCCGTACTGCGTAAATTAACCCATTTGCCCATTATCATTGATCCTAGCCATGCCACAGGAAAATCCTTCCTGGTTGCCCCTCTAGCCATGTCCGCCGTGGCCGGCGGTGCAGATGGTCTGCTCATTGAGGTACATAATGACCCGGAACACGCGCTGTGCGATGGGCCGCAATCCCTGCGGCCAGAGGCCTTTGACAAACTAGCGCATAAGCTGCTGTCCCTGCACGCATTCTTAAAAACCCAGGAGGCGTAAGCAATGAATATTGGTATTGTAGGACTGGGACTGATTGGCGGCTCTATGGCCAAAAGCACCAAGGCCCGCACAGCGCACAGCGTATGGGGCCTTGATACGGATAAGGAGACCATGCTCCTGGCCCGCATGTGCGGCGCCATAGACGGCGCCCTGGATGAGGAAAAGCTCGCACAATGCGATCTTGTGTTACTTGCCCTACGGCCGCAGGCAGCAGAAAGCTGGGTGCGAGAGCAAGCCATGCATATACCGCATCAGGCCATTGTCATTGATATGTGCGGCGTAAAGCGCAGCGTATACCAGAGGCTAGCCCCGCTGGCCGCACAGTACGGCTTTTCCTATATTGGCGGCCATCCCATGGCCGGCAAGGAGCGCGGCGGGTTTGTCAATTCCAGCAACGATTTATTTGTGGGTGCAGATATGATTCTCACCCCGGATGAATACACCGATATGCAGATGCTGGAAAAACTAAAGGCCTTTTTTTCGGATATCGGCTTTGCTACGCTAACCTTTTCCACGCCGGAGGAGCATGATCGGATTATCGCCTATACCTCGCAGTTAGCGCACATTGCCTCCAGCGCCTATATTAAATCTCCGGAAGCGCAGCGGCGGCGCGGCTTCTCTGCCGGCAGCTTTCGCGATATGACCCGCGTGGCGCTGCTGGACGAGGATATGTGGACAGAGTTGTTCATGGATAACCGCGATTTTCTCAGCGAGCAGCTGAATTTGCTAATTGCAAACCTGGAGCAGTACCGCGAAGCTCTGTACAGCAATAATGCTGAACAGCTGCGGCAATTGCTCAAGGACGGCCGCGAAAAAAAGGCGGCAGCTGGCGGCAACTGACAGGAGGAAAGCAATGGACAAACATAGCGTACAGATAAAGGCCGGACAGGGCTATAAGGTAAGCGTGGGCAGCGGCCTGCTCACCCAATGCGGGCAGGATTTAGTAGCTCTGCTTCCCAGCCGCCGCATCGCTATCATTACAGACAGCACGGTGGAAAAGCTTTATCTGCCGGCAGCACGCAGCAGTCTGGAGCAAGCCGGCTTTCAGGTCAGCAGCTTCAGCTTTCCAGCTGGTGAAAGCTCCAAGACCATCTATACACTGGCACAGATTCTGGAGTTTCTGGCTGCGCAACAACTCACGCGGCAGGATTGCCTGGCCGCACTGGGCGGTGGCGTAGTGGGAGATATCACTGGGTTTGCTGCTGGCTGCTACCTACGGGGCATCCACTATGTGCAGCTACCAACCACTCTGCTGGCGGCGGTGGATTCCTCTGTAGGCGGCAAAACTGCGGTGGATCTGCGGGCTGGAAAAAATCTGGCCGGACTGTTTATTCAACCTGCCGCAGTGATCTGCGATACGGATTGTTTGGCTACCCTACCCCCGGCGATTCTGGCAGATGGAATGGCTGAAGCCGTGAAAACCGCTATTTTGAGCGGAGAAGCAATGTTTGCTCGTTTTGAGAGCGGTCAGATTGAGGCACAGCAGGCGGAAATGATCCTTGACTGTGTACGCTGCAAGGGCGCCATCGTCGAAGCAGATGAATTTGAAAACGGCCCGCGACAGCTGCTCAACCTAGGCCATACCATTGGCCATGCCGTGGAAAAGTGCAGCAACTACCAGATTACGCACGGGCATGCAGTGGCTATTGGGACAGCCATCATCAGCCGTGCAGCGGAACGCCTGGGCTTTTGCCGCCTGCCGCTTGCACAACGCATTGAAGCTGTACTGCGCCGCTGTAATCTGCCCATCCACAGCCCGTTTGGTGTAGAAGAACTGGCAGCCGCAGCACTGGTTGATAAGAAACGGCGCGGTAACAAGCTTACTCTGGTGATTCCCCACAGCATTGGCGATTGCCGCCTGCATCAAATAGAAATTGAGCAGCTAGCCACCATTATACAAGCCGGGATGGAGGACTGGGCATGAACATGCAAATTGAACCCCGTCCCCTGCATGGCAGTATAGCCGCCATACC
>CALXSV010000208.1 GCA_944391235.1 uncultured Clostridia bacterium
GCCATACAATATCGAAATCCAGTTGGGTTAGCAGCGCCCCCGCTGCCAGCAAGGGAAGCGTAATTGCAAGTCGTTTATTAAGCTTGGATTGATCAATATGAAACCAGTCAGCTATAGTCAGCCGGGCACTGCGGAAAGCCGTATCACCGGAGGAAACCGGGCAGACCACCACGCCGATAATCGCTAAAGCGCCGCCGAATACTCCCAGCAGGGATACCGATATATCGTACACCACGCCCGACTGTCCCAAATCGGCCAGTGCCTGCTGCAAACCGCCGGTGGCACCGTAAAAGGCCACCCCAGCCGCCGCCCACACCAAGGCGATGACGCTTTCCGCAATCATGGCGCCGTAAAACACCTTGCGCCCGTCTTTTTCCTCCTTGAGACACCGAGCCATCATGGGAGACTGAGTGGCATGGAAGCCGGATACCGCCCCACAGGCTACCGTGACGAACATAAACGGCCAAATCGGCTGGCCCTCGGGGTGTTGATTTACAAAAGAGATTTCAGGCAGCTGATAGCATCCAGCAATTAAACCGCCAATAATACCCACAGCCATCAGTACCAGTACCCCACCGAAAACGGGATACAGCTTGCCAATCAGCTTATCAATAGGCAGCAGGGTAGCCAGCAGGTAATATACCAGAATCACCACCACCCAGAAGGTGGTGTTCATCCATTCCGGGGTAAGCCGGGCAATCAGCGCCGCCGGACTTGTGGTGAACACAGCTCCAACCAGTACCAACAGCACCACCGAGAATACCCGCATCACCTGCTTTGCGGTACCCCCCAGATATTTTCCAACAATTTCAGATATGGACGCGCCGTTCATGCGCACCGAAATCATACCGCTCATATAATCGTGTACGGCGCCGCCCAAGATTGAGCCGAATACAATCCAAAGAAAAACAACCGGACCGAACACCGCACCCATCAGAGCGCCAAAGATCGGTCCTGTTCCGGCGATATTCAGCAGCTGTATTAAAAACACCCGCCACGTTTTCATCGGCACATAGTCCACTCCATCCGGGTGGTCCACCGCCGGCGTCGGTCTATCATCCGGACGGAACACCTTTTCTGTCAGTCTTCCATATAGCCAGTATCCGCCGATAAGTAGTACAATGGCGCAAATAAATGTAACCATTGACTTTGCTCCTCCTCGTATATTTCTGCATATCTGCCGTTCTCACCCCACATACGACGCTCAGCCGCGGTCTCTTTGTGGATCTTGGCGTTTCAGGCACAGCATGGTGATATCGTCAAACTGGGGGGAATCCCCCACAAACTGGTCGATATCCGCTTTAACCTCCCGGAGCAGCATCTCGGGGGTGGCTCCAGGTGTACGGTTCAGGGCGGCCAGCATTCGCTGTGTCCCATACAAGGTG
The DNA here is from genome assembly GCA_944391235.1 of uncultured Clostridia bacterium. Classification (GTDB taxonomy): domain Bacteria; phylum Bacillota; class Dehalobacteriia; order UBA4068; family UBA4068; genus CALXSV01. Next base: position 1,386 of record CALXSV010000208.1, read on the forward strand.
CTTTCTCTGTTGGTAGCCTCCGCAACGCCGTCCGTGTATACGAACAGGGTATCTTCTATACCCAGCTCCAGCTCATACTCCTGGTAACAGGTATCCTCCATTCCGGCCAGCACAAATCCGTGCCTATCCTTATACAGCTGGAATTGTCCGCTCGACTGCCTGACTGCAGGGTACTCATGCCCCGCATTGGCAGCTCGCAAGCGGCCGGTAGAAATCTCGTAGATGCCCAGCCAGACAGTGACAAACATCTCCGCCTCATTGTTTTCGCACAGCTGGTTATTGACCTTTTCCAGCACCTGTCCGGGCGTCAGCCCGGTTTGTGCCGCATTTTTCAGCAAGGTCTTGGCGATCACCATAAAGAGGGCTGCCGGCACCCCTTTGCCCGACACATCCGCCATGACCAGCGCCAGATGATCCTCATCCACCAGAAAGAAATCGTAGAAATCTCCGCCTACCTCCTTGGCCGGATTCATGGCAGCATAAATATCAAATTCTCGCCGATCTGGGAAGGCCGGAAAAATGCAGGGCAGCATGTCATGCTGGATGCTGCTGGCCACGTTCAGTTCGGTTGCAATGCGCTCCTTTTCCCGGCTGTCCGCCTCCTGTTGCTGAAGCAAACGATGCGTACGCCTAGAGAGGGTGATCCCGATAAGATACACTACCACCAGGATAACCGCCCGGGGAAGGTAATAAAAATTGAACACGCGCAGCAGAATATTGTCCCCGGCAGCGGCCGCCTCCTGAATAAAATCGGCCCGCGCAGCAACCCCCACAAGTTCTGCGTTGCTGCGCATCATATTGGAGTCCCACACGCCGCAGTACAGGCCGATATATATTGCGAAGAACATGCACAGCAGCACACCAGTCAGAGTGAAATGCGTGAAGCGGGGCGAATAGTAATGGCAGGACAAGATCAACGGGCAGGCCCATGCCAGCACCAATTGGATAGTCAAGGCAGTCGCCAGGATACCGATGCCAAGTAGGAAGCACCCCATGATCACGTATTTTAACGCACGTTGTCCTCTCTTCCACACCCGCACCAGAAGAGATGGCAGTAGAAACAGCAGTACGCCGGCGGGCATGGCCAGATTCATCAGCCCTTCCTCTACAATGAAAAAACCCAAGATATTGAGGAGCCACATCAAAACGGATACGCCCGCCGCAATCAGCAGACAGAAGGCGGTGTAGCGGTTAGCTCTCTCCTCATTTTCCTGGAAAACGGTGGATTTTTCTCCGGCCGACATCCGCTTACCCCTCCTTTTTGCACAACCATTCCTGAACGGCATAAGATTCTTATAACCGTCCGTCAGCTCTCAGTCTCCAATATCGAAGTGCCCCTGCTCAAATTCCCATTGAAGGCCGTATTTGTCGATGAAGCAAAAATACCGTAATCCGCTAATAATTTTAGCCATCTTTACGTTCCTCTCATCGCTTTCCCGTATGTCTTGATCGAAAAAATGTACCTCAGCCGGTTTGGTTTCTCTGATCTGGAAGAGCTGATAATCTCCGCTCTCGTTGATAAGCCTGGTATCGGGCATGGATTGAATATGCAAAAACGCCTCATCTATGTTTGTGATTTTCAGAGCTACATGGTGAGCGCCGCTGACGTCGTTAGCGGCAAAAATCACCGGGTCCTTATGTCCTTCCGGATCGTGATACTGCACGAGTTCCAGCGTCAGCTTGGTGCCGGGAATATTGACAAATGCGATGGAAACCTCGCCGTCCGTCGCCTCTTTTATAAAGCCGCTGGTTTTGAAGAAGCCTTCATTCTTCCAGTGAGGCAGGTAATAATCCGGTACGGCCCCCAGCAGCTTCTGATAATAGGAGACAGCCTCCATCATATCGTCCACCCAAATACACACATGGGACAGGCCGGTAAATTGCGGTTTAGCAGCCCGCAGCGGAGCGGCAAAGTGCTTTTTCACCACCAGTTCCACCCAGTGGCTTTTCACAGATACCACCACATCATCCGCCAGACCAATCAGGATGGATTTTTCTACCCCCTCCATCTCGGCCTGCTTTTGTTCCTCCCTCCGGCTTTCCGTATAAGCTGCCAGTGACCAAGTTGGCGCCATACGCATAGAGGGCATACCGACAGGCACACCGCTGATAAAGCCAGCGCTCATAGAGGCGTACAGCTCAGGATAATCCCCACTGCTAAGCATTCCCGCCAGCAGGGCACTTATCTTGTTTTTCAGTCCCTTAACAGGTGCATTCACTTTGGCCTTGGAGGCCTCGATAAAAGCGGCTTTGGCTTCTTTTTCGATGGGGGCCACCGCGGTCAGATGCAGCTCACAGGCTGTTCCTTCCCATTCCATCCACAGGGTTCCCTTGCAGTCCTGTAGGATATCGGTGGTCATGGCAATCATTTCCTCGGTCAGCAGCCGCAGTATGTTGGTCTGTTCCCGGTCCAGCCCCGCCTGTTCGGAGGCCTGCTCTACCTCTTGCAGCGCACTTACAGCGCAGGATAGTTTGTTCGATAACACAATTTCCTTGGATTTCATAATCGGCTCCTTTCCCTATAAAGTCCTTTGTCTCAGCGGCGA
>CALXSV010000209.1 GCA_944391235.1 uncultured Clostridia bacterium
GAACGGAGGAATAGATGTGAGTCCGATATTGCCAAAGCGTCAAATGAGCGAAGAGGATATCAAGCTTCAATATATCACCCCGTCTATTGTCTCCAAATGGAGCCGGGACAAGATCACAATGGAAACCCGGGTCACCGACGGAAAGATCAACCTGAAGGGCAATTTTGTTTTTCGGGAAAAGCCCAAGCGGGCAGACTATATCCTGTACCTCAGTGCAAATAACCCGATTGCCGTCGTAGAAGCAAAGGACAACACGCACGGCGTTTCCCACGGGCTGCAGCAAGCCATGGCCTATGCCCGGATGCTGGATGTACCCTTCGCGTATAGCTCCAACGGGGACGGCTTTGCAGAGCATGATTTTCTCACTGGGCAAGAGCGGGAATTGGGCCTGGACGAATTTCCCACCGAGGAGGAGCTGATTGCCCGCTATAAGCAAGAAGCAGCCTTAACGCCCCAGCAGGAAGCAGTTCTGGCACAGCCCTATTTTACCAGCCAAAACACATATCCACCCCGATACTACCAGCGCATTGCAATTAACCGTACCCTGGATGCCATTGCACGGGGGCAGCAGCGGCTGCTTCTGGTCATGGCTACCGGTACAGGGAAAACCTATACCGCTTTTCAGATTGTGTATCGTATGCTGCAGAGTGGTATAAAACGAAAGATTCTCTATCTGGCCGACCGGAATATCCTGGTGGATCAGTCCATCCAGCAGGACTTTGCCCCGCTGGAAAAGGTGACCCATAAAATCAACGTGGCGAAGGATGACAAAAGCACCATCACGTCCCATGAGGTATACTTCTCGCTCTATCAGCAGCTGGTGGGCGATGATGACCAGGAGCACTTCAGTGAGCTGTTTGCCCCGGACTTTTTTGACCTGATCATCGTGGACGAGTGTCACAGAGGCTCCGCCAAGGAGGAGAGCCGATGGCGCAGAATTTTGGAGTATTTCCAATCTGCCACCCAAATCGGCATGACGGCTACCCCCAAAGAGACCAAGTATGTTTCCAATCTCAGTTATTTTGGGGAACCGGTCTATACATACAGCCTAAAAGAAGGAATTGAGGACGGCTTTCTCGCGCCCTTCAAGGTCATCAACGTGATGACCGATATCGGCGATGGCTGGCGGCCGCGCAAGGGTCAGCGAGATATCTTCGGCGAGGAGATCCCTGACCGGATTTATACCAACAGCGACTACGACTACAACATCATCATAGAAGATCGGATCCGGCAGGTGGCCGAGGAAATTACCCGTTACTTAAAAAGTACTGACCGCATGGCCAAGACCATCGTGTTCTGCGCCACCGAGGACGCTGCCCTGCGCATGCGGGACGAGCTGGCAAAGCGCAACGCCGATATGATGCAGGAAAATCCTGACTATGTGGTGCGCATTACCGGCGGGGATGACTACGGCAAGGGAAAGCTGAAATATTTTATTTCCGTTTCAGCTCCCTATCCGGTGATTGCTACCACATCCAAGTTGCTTTCCACAGGCGCAGACTGCAAAATGACCAAGCTGATCGTGCTGGATGAAATGATTAGCTCCATGACCGAGTTCAAGCAGATCATCGGACGCGGTACGCGACTGCGGGAAAAAGAGGGAAAAACGCACTTTGTGGTCATGGATTTTCGCAATGTGACCCGCCTGTTTGCCGACCCGGACTGGGACGGTCCCATTGAAATGAACGAAGGCTATACACCGGGTGAGAAGCAAGCGAATCCCAAGGACCCACCTTCTGAAGATGGACGCGGTGACCAGGACACTCCGCCGGAGCCAAGGCGCAAACCCATCGTAGATAAAAACGGCTGCCAGGTGCAAATCATTCAGAAAACCGTTTCGGTGTACGACACGAACGGCAAGCTGCTGCGGCAGGAGAGCATTGTGGACTACACCAAGGAAAACATCCGGGGCGAGTATGCCTCGCTGGATCAATTCATCCGGCAGTGGTCGGCACAGGCGAAAAAGGAGCAGATCCGGGATTTGCTCCTCGATCGGGGCATTGACTTGGAGCTTTTGAAATTAGACCAGAATATGGCCGATGTGGACGACTTTGACTTTATCTGCCATGTGGCCTTTAATAAAAAGCCGCTCACCCGGAGAGAACGAGCCAACAATGTCAAAAAGCGAGACTTTTTCAGCAAATATAGCGGTGTTGCCCGGGAAGTGCTGGAAGCCCTGCTGGACAAGTATATGAACACAGGCATTTATGAGATTGAGAAAACGGAAATTTTGAAGCTGGATCCGTTCCTGAAGCTGGGAAAGCCCTCGAAAATTGCCGCATATTTCGGCGGTAAGGCAGGCTATCTGAAAGCAGTGCGGGAACTGGAACAGGCCATCTATACAGACGAGGTAGGGTAAATGGAAAGAATACCATCCTGGCATGTGGGCGTGGCGGCGGAGGCCTTTGCGGCTGCGCAGTTTGCCAAATTTCGGTATGATGTATCGGTGCAGTATGGGGCGAATCAACCTGAGTATGATCTGATTGCCTCTTCTGGAGATAAAATTCTGAAAATCTCAGTGAAGGGTAGTCAGGACGGCGGCTGGGGTTTGACACAGAAATACAAAAAAGGCTGTGACTATCACGAGGCAATTCAAAAATGGTTGGAAAATCACCACAAAAAGACAATTTTCTGCCTGGTACAGTTTCAGGGGACTGGAGATTGTGAAATGCCTCGGATGTATTTAGCTTCTCCTGCCGAAATCGCTGCAATTTTACATTCTTCTGCCGGTGGGCGCGGAGAAACAATTCTCTATGAGTACCGCAAATGGGGGCCTCGTGCCGCCGGACATGGAACCATAGACCGAGTCCCGGAAGAATGGAAATTTACCGCAGAACGCGCGCAGAATATGTTTGAAAAATACGCCAAGTAACCACAGAAAGGTGTTAACCCCATGAGCAATTTAACTGGATTTGTCAAGCGGCTGCGGGACATCATGCGCAACGATCCTGGCATCAACGGCGATGCGCAGCGGATTGAGCAAATCGCGTGGATGCTGTTTTTGAAGGTGTACGACGCCAAAGAGCAGGACTGGGAGTGGGCCGATGAAAGCTATGCGTCCATCATTCCTGCCGAATGCCGCTGGCAGAGCTGGGCGCATGATGATAAATCCGGCACGGCAATGACCGCCGACAGGCTGTTGAATTTTGTCAACAACACGCTCTTCCCCACCCTGAAGGCTCTGCCGGTGGATGCCTCCACCCCCATCCAAAAGGCCATCGTGCAGACCACCTTTGCCGACGCCAACAACTATATGAAGGATGGCGTCCTGCTGCGGCAGGTGATCAATATCATAGACGAGTTGGATCTTGGCGACTATCAGGAGAGCCACGCCTTCGGCGAGATTTATGAAACCATTTTGAAGGAGCTGCAAAGCGCAGGCTCTGCCGGCGAGTTCTACACGCCCCGTGCGGTCACCGACTTTATGGCGCAGATGATTCATCCTAAGATTGGCGAGACGATGGCGGACTTCGCCTGCGGCACCGGCGGCTTTATTGTCAGCTGGCTCAAAGAACTCCGGAAGCAGGTCAAAACCACCGAGGATGAAGAAGCGTACAGCAATTCTATCTACGGCATTGAGAAAAAGCAGTTTCCTTATATGCTGTGCATCACCAATCTGCTGCTTCACGGGCTGGACGTCCCCAAAGTCTATCACGACAATGCCCTGACACGGGAGCTGCTGGACTACACCGACGAAGACAAGGTGGATGTAATTTTGATGAATCCGCCCTACGGCGGCAGTGAAAAAGCCGACGTCAAGCACCACTTCCCGGATGATCTGGCCAGCAGCGAGACGGCCGACCTCTTTATGTCGGTCATCCTGTACCGGCTAAAAAAAGGCGGCCGGGCAGCCGTGATTCTGCCCGACGGGTTCCTGTTCGGCACCGACAACGCCAAGGTGAACATCAAGAAGAAGCTGCTGCGGGAGTTCAATCTCCACACGATTATCCGCCTGCCAGGCAGTGTGTTCTCCCCCTATACCTCCATCACCACCAATGTTCTCTTCTTTGACAACACCCACCCCACCGAAGAGACCTGGTTCTATCGCCTGGATATGCCGGAGGGGTATAAGCATTTTTCGAAGACCAAGCCCATGAAGCTCGACCACTTCCAGCCGGTGCTGGACTGGTGGAACGCACGAACCGAAATTTCTGAAGATGGCTTTGATAAGGCAAAAAAGTTCACCATTCAGCAGCTGACGGAGGAGCTGGGCTATAACCTGGATCAATGCGGCTATCCCCATGCGGAAGAAGAAATCCTGGCGCCCATGGATCTGATTCACCGATACGAGGAGCAGCGATCGTCCCTCAATGCGGAAATCGACCGGGTTCTGGCGGAGATCACGAAGCTGCTGGGAGGGATAACGGAATGACCCCACAGGAGCTGAAAAACAGCATTTTGCAGCTGGCCATTCAGGGCAAGCTGGTGGAGCAACGCCCCGAGGAGGGCACCGCCGAGGAACTTTTTGCCCAGATCCAGAAGGAGAAGCAGCGGCTGATTGCAGAGAAGAAAATCAAAAAGGAAAAGCCGCTACCCGAAATCACCGAGGACGAAATGCCGTTTGATATCCCGGAAAGTTGGAGATGGGTGAGGGTTCATGAAATTACCTGCTTAAATCCAAAAAATGATTTATCTGATGAGCTTGAAGTCTCTTTTATCCCTATGGCGTTGGTGGATGATGGTTATCGTAACAACCATTCCTTCGAGGTAAAAAAATGGGGTGAAATCAAGAAAGGCTTCACTCATTTTGCAGATGGAGATATTGGCATTGCTAAAATCACGCCATGCTTTCAAAATAGAAAATCCGTCATTTTTAGTAATTTGAAAAATGGCTATGGTGGAGGTACAACCGAACTATCCATCGTTCGGGTTATAAATGATTTGCTGTCACGGAATTTTTTGCTATGGTTTTTTAAGTCTGCCTATTTTATTGAAAATGGGGTGAAATCTTTTACTGGAACGGCAGGACAGCAGAGAATACACAAAGATTATCTCTCTATGTGCTGTCTACCTCTGCCGCCCCTTGCCGAGCAAAAGCGGATTGTTGCCAAAATTGAGGAGTTACTGCCCTATATCGACCGCTACGAACAGGCATGGAGCAAGCTGGAGCAGTTCAACAGCCGGTTCCCGGAGGATATGAAAAAATCCCTCTTGCAGTACGCCATCCAGGGTAAGCTGGTGGAACAGCGCCCCGAAGAAGGTACCGCAGAGGAACTCTTTGCTCAAATTCAAGCGGAAAAACAGCGGCTGATTGCTGAGAAGATAATCAAAAATGAGAAGCCCCTGCCCGAAATTACTGACGATGAAAAGCCTTTTGATATTCCGGAGAGTTGGAAGTGGGTGAGAGTTCAGCAAATTACCCGTTTAAATCCGAAAAATAATCTATCTGATGATTTTGAAGTTTCTTTTATCCCTATGGCATCGGTGGATGATGGTTTTCGCAACAACCATTCCTTCGAGATAAAAAAATGGGGTGACATTAAAAAAGGCTTCACTCATTTTGCAGATGAAGATATTGGCATTGCTAAAATCACACCATGTTTTCAAAATAGAAAGTCTGTTGTTTTTCGTAATCTGAAAAATGGATATGGTGCAGGTTCAACTGAATTATCGATTGTTCGTGTCATAAATAATTTACTGTCAAAGGAATATTTGCTATTGTTTTTCAAATCAGCATATTTTATAGAAAACGGTATGAAATCTTTTACTGGAACAGCAGGACAGCAGAGAATACACAAAGATTATTTAGCAAATTGTCCCTTTCCCCTCCCGCCTCTCGCCGAGCAAAAACGTATCGTCGAAAAACTGGAACAGCTGCTGCCGCTATGCGAACAGTTGAAGTGAGGAAATGAGATGATAAAAGGGTTTATTTATTATAGAGAAGGTAAAATTCCATTTGTCATCGAAAACTACCGCATGGAGTTATTTACAGATGATGATCTTCTCAAGGATTTTTTAAAGGAGCATAATTTTAAGAGAAATTATATTCTCCACGGGCAGTATTTCGGCGTAGGAAGCCAAGGGCAAACGGCCACTTTTTTTGTGGAGTATTCTATGGGGAGTACATGCTATTTGCGCTGTTATATCATCAATAGAATAGCCTCAAACGGCAATTACGATACTATAGGTCTTCAATCACCATTTCTTGATGATGTTTTCCAGTATAAATATAATTATCTGGATGAGGTTAGAAAGGGTATCAATTTGTCACTAGCGCCTAGGGATATATATACGATTCCATTCATTATGAACGGTATGAATTATGAGCTAAAGTATCGAATTGGAAGAAATCATCGTTTGGGACTTCTTGAGGACTTCAATAAAAAGGGGGAGATCCTTCTCCGACTGCAGACAAACGAAATACAAGAACTCTACGATATTTCAATCGTTTTGTATCGGCTCGCAATGTTTATGTTATCCACATCAGAAGTGCCCTTTCAACAGATTACTCTATACAAAGATGGGCTGAAAACGGGATGGTTTTATTGCCCTATGGTCTCAGAAAAAGCGTCATCCTGGTCAGAAGGTTTTTTTTATCAGCTCGACATCATGAAGTATATCCCTCGCATTCTAAACAATATTGCAATCGATTCTGGTGACAGAATTACTAGGAGCATACCTTTAGGACATTTGGGAAGTTTTGATACCTTGAATTCTCCGCAACGATTTTTACAACAGGTAATGTCATTTGAATACTTATTTGACAAGTTAGAGCCAGAAAAAGCAGCGGATAGAAAGTTCCCTTTGAAATCTGAATTAACCTATATGTTTGATGAATTTCCCCAATTGCTATCCAATCCCAAGTTATCCTCAGACAAGGTCAGTGAACGAATTAAGGAAATGAGGCATCAAATTACTCATGGACATACCTATTATTATGATTTCAAAAACGATTCGGAATTCCAATATTTGCTTATCATTCTTGATAAATTGATTAGGAATATGAGCTTATGGTGGGCTGGATTTTCAAAAACAGAAATTAAAGAATACCCCATCTTAACGTAAACGTTCAAAGATCACCCGCCTATCATGTCCCCATAAAATGTGTAACAGCATCTCATCTCAAACAACTTGACTGTTGGTCTTACAACTTTACACCCGGAGAATATAGTTTTGCAATGAAGTATCTCAAGCAGATTCCAGGAAGCAATCTAGTGCAATCTGAAATCGGGTTTGTGCTGTATCGGTACAAGATTACTCCAGAATAAGTAAGGCAAAAAGTGCAGCTACTCTAAAATGTATGGAATCGCATTTTTCCTCTTTTCAAGGCAACGAATGATATAAATACGATAAAGATCTTTTCTTTTTGCAAAGTTCTCGCATTTATCGTATGCCGCATTGTGATTTCAAGAATATTACAGTATAATAACAGGCATCAGGTAAATAAATAATAGCCGCAAACAGCTTCACAAATGAGGTGAACATGGTGAAGCTTAGTTATAAGAAGTTTGGGATAAAGTGTGATCAGCAAGGCTGAATTAATGAAGCAAGCAGATCTCTCTTCCAGATGATAAGGCAATTCCCGTTGGAGAAGATACCGAATAAGCGCTGCAAGCAGCCAAAGGGGTTTCATTCTATGGATCAAATACAAAAGTTGCTATGTGATATGATAAAGCAGACGCCTGATTGTTTAACGGATAGAAATATACTTCGTGCATCGCTGGCTGACTACTTGCCGAGCAATAAATTTAAGCAAAACCTTCTGCTTAACGCATTTGATAATGATGTTGTTCAATGTCTTCGCAAAGGATCTGATTTAACTCTCAGCGCTTTGAATTGTATTTCTCAGTTTGAGAATGACTATGGAACAGCTAAGGATCCAGCATTCTGGTCAATTCAGACTTGGTGTTATCTGTTAGGATTGGATGATGTTGCTGATGCGTTGGCTGTTTTGCAACCCCAAAACCAACTTTTAGTCCAAAATCATCCCATAAATATTCCAGCAGGAAAAGAATATAAGATTGGTTTAGGTGTGTGTCGAGCAGGGATTGACTTTCCAGCAGGAGAGGTTGCAGTCCAAGTTATTACGAAAGTCAGCTTAAATATTTTCTACGGAATAGGAAAAAATCCCAACCGCATTAACACTAACCAAAAGTTCATGGATAAGATGTATGTACGTATAGAAGAAGGCAACTATTTAAAATTAGAGTCATTTGAGACAGATGCAGTCCATCAGTTTATTGTTAAATCTTTGCTGTAGGAGGTAAAACAATGGGATTTCCTTTGTTAAATTTTCTGCCAACAACTCCAACAGTCCCAAGCGTTTTACCTGAAGCTGCAAGGCAGCAAATCCTGCGAGGCCAACTACCAACACTTGAGCCAAGCAATTTATTTTTAAAGCAGGGCGAAATCTGCCACTATGTGGATCGTGCAATCTACGAAAAACGAACTGTTAGCAAAAAAAGAATTCGCAAGAATGCAGGCTATAGTATGCCCGGATTGTTCAAAGGCACTCGTGTTCATATTGGCCGGAGTAATTCTGAATATGTTGATGATGTGAAATATTCGACGATTAAAGGCATTCTCTACATTACAACAAAAAGAATTATCTTTGTTGGAGGAACCGATGGATTTGATCGCAAGGCAGATACTCTTATTGCGGCAACACCCTATGCAAACTGTGTTGAATTGCAATTTAGCAAGGAAACAATAAAACTATTTGTGCCAGATGGCAACTTATTGCATATTGTATTGAAACTAATTTAGAAAGAACAGTATGGTATTTGGCCTGAAATATTGCTCTATTATGGAGGGAGATAAGTTGTGGGTGTAATGAAAATAGGTGATACCGTCAAAATGAAAAATGGCGGCAATGCCAAAATACTGGAAGAATTCGGTTCTGGCGGGCAAGGAACCGTTTATAAGGTTTCTTATAATGGAAAAGAATATGCCTTAAAATGGTATCATACAGGTGCCTTCAAAGGAAAGGAAAAAGAATTTTACACAAACATCGAAAACAATATTGCTAAGGGCGCACCTACGGAAGCATTCCTGTGGCCTCTTGGTATCACTGAGGTGCAAAACGGGTCTTTTGGCTATATTATGGAAATCCGCCCTGCAGGATACGAGGAACTGACCAACTTCTTTGTAGGTTCCAAGAAGAAACAACAGGTTCGCTTTAAGTCATTTGCCGCAATTTCAACTGCCGCAATCAACATTATTCAAGCATTCAGAGAATTGCATAACAGAGGATACAGCTATCAGGATATCAACAACGGCAACTTCTTTATCAATCCAACTACCGGTAAGGTTCTGATCTGTGATAATGATAATGTATCTCCGTTTGGCACAAACCTCGGCATCATGGGTAAGCAGCGTTGGATGGCTCCCGAGATTGTGACTCTCCAATCCGACCCGGACAAGCAGTCTGATCGGTTTTCTCTTGCAGTCGTTTTGTTTCGTCTGTTGTTCATCAATCATCCGTTAGAAGGCAGGTATTCTACTCCACCTTGTATGACCAAGGAACTTGAGAAGAAATATTATGGCAGCGAACCAATTTTTATATATGATCCAAATGATATGCGCAACAGGCCTATTCCAGGGACAGACAAAAATCTAAAACTGTTTTGGAACATCTATCCGCAGTATATCCGAAATTTGTTTGTCCGCGCTTTTAGCCAAGAGGTTATGCACAAGCAAAAGGCTCGTGTTCTTGAAAAAGAGTGGCTGGATGCCTTCTTCCGTTTAAGAGCAGAAACCGGTAAATGCCCCTACTGTAAAAATGAAATGTTCTATACTGCCGAGGGTGAAAACGAGTGCTTCGAGTGCAAAAAGAAGATCAGAAAACCCGCAGTCCTCATGTTTAAAAATTATCAATTACCTGTCTACAATGGTCTTAATGTCTATTTATGGCACATTGATTCCACGCTTGAAGATATTGAAACTATTGCCGGCGAAATCATAGCCAATCCCCAAAATCCGCAGATGTTGGGCCTGCGCAATATTTCCACTTATACATGGAAAATTAACCTGCCTGATGGAAGGCAGAAGCCTTTGGCTCCTGGAAGTGTTGTCCCAATCAAAGATGGATTTGTTGTTGATTTCTTCGGAAACACTCAGTCTACAGCAACCATGAAAATATAAGAAGAGAGGTATTGTCATGTCATTGTTAGATCAAGTTACGCCTTCTCCCCGCAAAATTATGACACTGTTCTATGTGGTTGATACTTCTGGTAGCATGACCGGCGATAAGATTGGCTCTGTAAATTCTGCCATGGAAGAAGCTATCACCGTGGATTTACCTGACATTTCCACTGCCAACGATGACGCAGAAATCCGCGTGGCAATTATGCAGTTTTCAAGCGGGTGCTCTTGGATCACTCCTTCTTCAGGTCCTATCGGTATCGGCGATGTGATCTGGAATGACCTTCATCCCAGTGGACTAACCGATTTGGGTGCTGCTTGTGTTGAATTGGATAAGAAACTGTCCAGGAACGAGTTCCTGGAATCTCAAACTGGTGCGTATGCTCCTGTTATTCTCCTGTTCAGCGATGGTGGCCCTACTGATAATTGGGAAAATGGTCTGGAACAGTTGAAGAAGAACAACTGGTTCAAGCACGCTATAAAGATTGCTATCGCAATCGGTGAGGACGCAGACAAAACGGTTCTTGCTACATTCACCGGAACTCCCGAGTCTGTTATTGCTGTTAATGATAAACATACACTGAAAGCCCTTATACGGAAGGTTAGCGTGCGTGCTTCTGAGTTCCAGAGTCATAGCAAACAGGCTTCTGATATTGAAACTACTCCCGAAGAAGATTCAGCAAAAATCGTTCAGGACGTTAAGACCGAGATTTCTCAGGAAGCAAACACAGACGGCGGCTCTATCAAGGTCGATGATAGTGGTTGGGGCGATTGGTAAACCCTGTTGGGGAGGAAAGCGATGAATACAATCTATGATTTCGCTTTTTCTGAGCAGGGATACAACCATATTAAATCGGGCAAGGTATGCCAAGACTTTTCTGGCCACTACGCCGACAATTCAATGGCGGTCGTCGTCGTTGCAGACGGGCGCGGAAGCGACAACTATCCCAGAACGGACAGAGGCTCGAGTTTTGCTGTTGAAGCTACAATTACCGCTATTAAAGAGTTTGTAAAAACCGTAGAAGATAGTGCCATTGATATTTCGGAAGACAGTGATTCCTATTTGGAACAGTTGGCAAAAAATATTTTGGCGAATTGGTATGCTGCGGTCGATGCCGATTTGGAAAAATATCCTTTTTCGGAAGAAGAATTGTCTAAAGTTTCTGATAAGTACAAGAAAAAATATATGTCTGGTCAAAGACTGGAAAAGGCCTATGGTACAACTCTGATTGCTGCCTGTCAGACAAATCATTACTGGTTTGGATTACAAATCGGTGATGGCAAATGTGTCTGTATTTCCCAAGATGGTTCTATGTATGAACCGATCCCGTGGGATGAGGATTGTCAGGCAAATATTACCACCTCCATTTGCGACTCTGAAGCAATAGAAGAATTTCGTTACTGTTTTATGACAGAATGTCCTGTTGCAACACTAATGGGAACAGATGGTATCGACGATTCCTATGCAAATTCCGAGGAAATGTATGTTCTCTACCGCTCCATTCTTGCCATTTTTGCAGAACATGGTTGTGAAACTGGAGAAAACGAGATTAAAGCCTTTTTACCCGGCCTTTCCCGCAAAGGAAGCGGAGATGATGTTTCTATTGCTGGTATTGTATCTGCAGCACTTTCAACAACATTTATCGAAGTGTTGAAAGCGCAGTGTGAATATTCTAATGCCAAAACCCAGAGAGAGCAGGCAGAGCGCGAAGTTACACTTGCTGCTGAGAAGCAGGAGTATGTGTTGTCAGCAATGAAAAAAGCCAAAATGAACTATGATCTCTGTGTGCAAAAAGCAACGGAAGCCCAAAAAGCCTTAGAAACTGCTAAATGCACTCAGGAAACTGCTATCAAGCGTTTTAATGCTGCAGAAATTGCTTTATCTGATGCCACCGCAGCGTATCAAATAGATGCTTCCAAACACAATGTAACTAATAGTGTGTCGGAAGATCTGGAAACAGGTATTTCTATGCCTATTAGTGAAGGAGCTTCAAATAGTCTCTTGTCTGATAAGCTAATGGCAGATGTAGAAAAAGTAATGTCAGAAGAAGATACTTCAGAGACCTGTGAAGGGGAAGGCACTCAACAATGAAAAGCTCGTCTTAGTGCGGAGTATATAAAATATGATTAAATTCAACTCGATATTACAGATGAATTCGGATTTCCTTGATGATCGCAGTAAGCTCAAGGCTGTGTTATTAGACCTATACCCGACAGAAAAACGAATGATCAATCTGTTGTTGATTTTATATGACTACGGGATTCCAGAAGAATTAAAACAGGCCAAAAAAGTCGACTCGCTGTTTTTAGAGAGATATATCACGCAGGCTGAAAGAGAATATGGAATATCGGAAAACTACATAAGGGAAGCTATGGAAATTTGGCTGTCTGCATTTGGGCATCTGGATAATATCGATAGTGTATCAAAAGACGCAGCAAATGATGGACAAGAAGCCAATGTTCAGCCAGCCGATCCAGGTGAATACGATACTCGTTGGATAAAAACATATGAGTATAGCCGTGAAAATAAAGATAGGGACCCATTGCCCTTATCTGTGTTTCATACTTATGATGAGGATACTGTCAATGGGTATTTTATTACCTTATATAAAGGGCATGCATCCGCCCAAATAACGGTTCCCAGTCATATTGGAGAAAAAAATATTTTAGGGATTAGATTTGACGCATACAAGGACTATAAAGCGATACAAGACTTATATATAAGCGATGGCATCAAATATATTGATGTTCAAACATTTGACAACTGTCAAAACTTACGAACGGTCAGACTGCCGAATAGCCTGGAAAGAATTGGGGTTCATTACTTTAATGTTGATCGTCCATGGGCATTTGACAAAATAGGTGCGTTTTGTAATTGCGGAATAGAGGAAATTGTTATTCCCGATAGTGTGAAAATTCTGGGAAGCGGAAGTTTCAGCGGATGCAAAAACTTAAGAAAAGCTATTTTGCCTAAGCAATTAACTACAATAGGAAATGCAGCGTTTTATGAATGTACCAGTCTTACGGAAATTAACCTTCCGCATAAATTGGAGTACATAGATGATTGGGCATTTGCCGACTGTACGTCACTGACTAAAGTACGTCTTCCAGAAAGCTTAAAAAAAGTGTCTTTTGGTATGTTTTATGGTTGTAAGGCACTAAAAGATCTGTACATTCCATATGGGGCAGAGAAAATTGATGGCCGGGCATTTGATAACTCTGGTCTGACCAGAATCTTTATTCCGCCGACAGTGACACGTATATCTTATTCGGTATTTGACGGATGTCATGATGTAACTATCTATTGTGAAGAAGATTCGACAGCTATGGTATATGCTATCAGAAATGGTATAGACTATCGGATCACCAATTTCTGGTCCAGGTGATTTGCGTATATGTAAATGTTGATGCAGGATAGTAAGATTATCAGGTGAATCTTATTTCTCTTTTTATCAGCACAGTGCCTAATTGATAGAGCGGCTCCTGTTGCACAGTGCTCAGTGAGCAGAGCCATTAACCAAGAGCAGTACATATGCTATCTCATGTTTGAGGGAAAGGATAGGCAGCTATGATCGATTTGAAGGATGTTTTGATGAAATATCCGGAGTGCTTAGATAATAGCGTTCGCTTGCGGGCTATACTGAGAGACTTATATCCCGGACAGAATTACGGTGGCGAAATATTCCTGATTGTAGCCGCATATGACGGA
This sequence comes from uncultured Clostridia bacterium, assembly GCA_944391235.1. GTDB lineage: Bacteria > Bacillota > Dehalobacteriia > UBA4068 > UBA4068 > CALXSV01. The sequence goes on from CALXSV010000209.1 coordinate 13,793, forward strand.
AAAATTGTTGAGGAAATTCAGCACAATGACCTCGATGACTTTTTCGTGAGCCGGATTGCAGACAAACTGGCAGCCGCTTATGCAACCAACAGAGATAAAGCCGAAGCGGTGATTGCGCTCTGGTGCGAGGCATATGGAGCAGGTGTTCTTCACAAGCAGATTTCTGATATTTCGTTACATTCCCGTCAGAGCTTCGGTACCAACGAAACGACACCACAATTGGTGGACATCCCAGGGGGAGAGGAAATAAAACCGACTCTGAACCAAGACAGAGCGATCCATAGCGATAAAAGCCGCATCGCAGTTGCTGCAGGTCCAGGAACTGGAAAGACGCGTGTTTTGGTTGAAAGGATTGTTAATCTGGTAAAGGAAAAGTATGTTCCGGAGCATGAAATACTGGCGCTTACATTTTCCTCTAAGGCAGCGAAGGAAATGAAAGAACGGTTAAAGGATCGTATGGGCGTTCAGTCATACAGGATAGCCGTAAAAACATTTCATTCGTTTGGATTACAGGTTTTCCGCGCTCATTGTGACCTTTTGGGGTACAGCGATGAGTTTGAAATATTAGACAGCACAGCTAGGAATCGCATTTTACGGGAAGTTCTGTCGAATCAACATATCTCCAAAGATCAGATTGGCTTTTTTTCGCAAGAGATCAGCAGAGTAAAAAATGGAGGAAAAATAGATACCCCCCAGCTTAAATCAGTCGTTATTGAATATGAGTCACGAAAGAAAAGGGCAAGTGCGATTGATTTTGACGATATGATAATCTTGCCTCGAAAGCTTCTCAAAACATTTCCTTCCGTTGCTTCAGAGTATCAAGATTCCTATTCTAATATCTTGGTTGATGAAGTCCAGGACATCAATTCCGCCCAAGTCGATATGCTCCAAATGCTAATTGGACCCAAGACCTCATTGTTTGTCGTAGGCGATGACGATCAGTGTATCTATGAATGGCGGGGAGCTGAACCGGGGTATTTATAAAGACTTGCTGGTAACGCTTCTTATGAGGTTATACGCCTTGAAGACAATTTCCGATCTGAAAGCGCGATTGTTGATTTGTCCAGCTCTTTGATACATCATAATATGAACCGCATCGAAAAGACGATACGGGGAGTCAAAAGGCATCTGAAGAAGTTAATTACACACACCTCAAACACGGATGCTGGTTCAATTCGTGCGGTTCGTCTTCACAGTGTGCAGGAAGAAGCTGGATATATTACTGCAGAAATACAACGCCTTATTGGTGAAGGGTACAAGTATCGGGATATTGCCGTTTTGCTTCGCAGTTCACCTCAGATTCCATTCATTGAACAATCTTTGGAAAAAGCGGGCATTCCATTTTATGAATATGGCAACGAAGAATCGGCATATGATACCTTCCTTCCTGTTTTGTTTTCCATATTGGATCTCAAGAAAAAAGGTGCCATCAGTAAAGCGATCAATTATCCGAATCGAATTATGGATAGGTTCCAATTTGAGGATGCTTGTGATCTGCTTGGATTGGATCCAGCCATGCCTGCATACGAGGCATTTAAAATCATCGCAAACAGAAACGAGCAATTTGACAATTCAGATCTATTCCGATCCAGGTATCAAGTTCTAACTAATATCAGTAGCCGGTATTCTTCTTTGTTTGTAGAGGAGATTTTGACAGAACTGTATACTGCATATCAGAAAGAACCTACGGCCAAGGCGAAGGACTGTGCTGAAAAGCTTGCGCACCTAAAGGATCTGATCGAGATTGCCAAGGAGTTTGACCGTGTCTATGCAGCAGGTTCTTCGGCTAAGAGTTCACCGCTTAAAGAATTTTTGGAGTACATGACGTTATCTGCGCAGGACAATTCGGCGGATGACCCGGATCAGTCAGCTGTTAATATTATGACCTGCCATAAATCGAAAGGCCTGGAATTCCCGATCGTCTTTATTCCCGGTGTTCAGGTAGGCATCTTCCCGAATGATTATTTTATCCAGACGCCGGAGAATGTTGAGGCCGAGCGCAGGTTGTTTTATGTATCCATGACGCGCGCCATTGAAAAGCTGTACCTCACTTGTTATGCAGATCCCTTTATTGGCAAGGGTTTCGTGAAAGAGGGCTTTATGGCAGAAATTCCTGGTATTACGCTTTCAAATAAATAGCTAAAAAGGGGTGATCAATATGGAATTTTACGCGAAAGTGGCCGGCGTAACATTCTCGAACACAGGAACGAATACAGAAAATCGCCAGCGAATTATTGCGCAATTATCCCGAAATGGTATTTTGGAACACGGTGCAGAGCTGACTCTCAGACGAGATCCGACGAATCCATATGATTCAAATGCGGTTGCCGTGATTGCTCCAGACGGAAGGCAGCTTGGATTCCTTCCAAGGAATGTGGCCGAGAAGGCTTCTCCCGACATGGCGAGAGGCGCTCGTTACAAAGCGTATGTGGCGGCGGTCACGGGCGGCGATGCTGACTCTATGTATGGGATAAATTTAAAGATCGTGACGGAAGAAGTGCAGACGACTCCTGTAAGTGAAAAAGTCCCATCAAAAGACATGAACAAGAAACAGGCCATGTTGATTCTCCCTGATTGCCAGGAAACCGTGATTAATGATGATTTTGTAATTAAAAACGGCGTCTTGATGCGATACACCGGACGCGGCAGGGATGTAGTAGTGCCGGAAGGCTTACAAAGCATAGGGGATGGTGCCTTTGAAGAGTGCGCGGGACTAACGAGCATCACGCTTCCGAAGAGCTTACGAAGCATCGGGAACAGAGCCTTTTATAAGTGCAAGTGGCTAACGAGCGTCACACTTCCGAGGAACTTACGAAGCATCGGGGATACCGCCTTTTGGGAGTGTAAGAAGCTAAAGGGAATCATACTTCCAGAGAGTTTGCAAAGCATTGGGAGGGCTGCCTTTTATGGGTGCGAAAACCTGACTATCTATGCATCCGCTGGATCGTATGCAGCGGAGTATGCAAGGAAGTCCTGCTTCCCGCTTATTACTGATCCAAGAGAGTTTCAAGCGGCTGCTCCAAAAGAGAGCAGCACCGGCATCGCAAAAAGAAGCGCAGCACCCAACTTATTGATGAGTAAGAGAGATTTTGTAATTAAAAACGGTGTCTTGATACAATACACCGGATCAGGCGGAGATGTAGCAGTGCCAGAAAGCCTACAAAGCATCGGGAGCAGAGCCTTTTATAAGTGCGAGGGGCTAACGAGCATTACGCTTCCGAAAGGCTTACATAGCATCGGGAATACTGCCTTTTGTGGGTGTAAGGGACTAAAGAGCATCACACTTCCGGAAGGCCTTCAATGCATTGAGTGGAACGCCTTTTCTGGGTGCGAGAGACTGACGAGCATCATACTTCCTAAGAGCTTGCAAAGCATCGAGACTTATGCCTTTTATGGGTGCAAGGAACTGACGTGCATCTCACTACCGGAGGGCCTGCAGAGCATTGAGGTGGGCACCTTTGATGGGTGCCTTAGTCTAACAAGCATCTCACTTCCGGAAGGCCTGCGGAGCATAGGAAATTTCGCCTTTCACTTGTGCGAGAGTCTAACAAGTATCACACTTCCGAAGAGCTTACAAAGCATCGGGACTTACGCCTTTTCTGAATGCAAGGGGTTAACGAGCATCACGCTTCCGAAGAACTTGCAAAGCATCGGGGATGAAGCCTTTTATGGGTGCAAAAACTTGACCATCTATGCACCCGCTGGATCGTATGCAGCGCAGTATGCAAGAGAACACGATATCCCACTTATAACGGCACTAAGGGATTTTCAAGCAGCCGCTTCGAAGGAAAGCAGCACTGGCATCTCAAAAGGAATCTCAGCCCCCAACTTATTGACGAGCGAAAGTGACTTCGTAATCGAAAACGGTGCCTTGATACGATACACCGGATCCGGTGGGAAAGTGGCAGTGCCGGAAGGCTTACAGAGCATCGGGACTTCCACCTTTTCTAGTTGCCAGGGACTAACGAGCATCACACTTCCAAAGAGCTTAAAAAGCATCGGGGCTTTCGCCTTTTCTAGTTGCCAGGGGCTAACGAGCATCGCACTTCCGGAAGGCCTCCAGAGTATCGGATCGTTAGCCTTTTATGGCTGTGAGAGGCTAACGAGTATTACACTTCCGAAGAGCTTACAAAGCATTGGAAATTCAGCCTTTGATGGGTGCAAAAAACTGACTATCTATGCACCCGCTGGATCGTATGTAGCGGAGTATGCAAGGGGGCATGGGATCCCACTTATAACGGGGTCAAGGAATATTCAAGTAGTTACTCCGAAAGAAAGCGGCACCGGTATCTCAAAAGAAATTGAAAAATCCAACTTATTGACATGTCCTGATTGTGGAGGAACGGTTAGCCGCCGGGCTTCCGCTTGCCCGCATTGTGGGTGTCCGATTTCAATCATCCTTGAGGATCAGTCAAATTAAACGCTACGTCGCATATCCGCCTATCAGCGTTTGCTCGTGGGACGGTTTCGACATCTATCTTCTGCATTAAATACTTATGTTAAAATATAGGGGATATGGTTTTTCTCTGCATATTTCATAGCTTCAGATCCATGTTCACAGTATACTACCGGAAATTCTGTTAATCCCAACGCCCTATATGCGATTTTCGTAACTGTAGAAGGAATATGTATCTCAGTTACTCCCGAATCTAAAAACGCAGACCCCAATATTTGCTCAGTTCCATACGGTATCTTAACTACCGATAAATGGCAAACTCGGAATGCGCTATCACCAATAATTTTTAAGTTTTTAGGGAAAATAATCTCTGATAGTTTAGAGCATCCATAAAAAGCACCTTCATTTATTGTTTCCATTGTGTCAGGCAACTTGATACTTTGTAAATCCGAGCACACATGAAAAGTATATGGGCCGATATAAGTTACAGATTCCGGAAGATTAATTTTGTTGATTTTTGTAGACTCAAAAGCACCTGCTATTTCCTCTGTTTCACTCCCTATAATCTTTAACGTACTAGGTAGCGTAACTTCATGTAGCGAGACACACAACTCGAATGCACTATTTTCGATCACTTCGATTCCTTCGCTAATAGTAACACGTCTAATTGAAAAACAGTGCTTAAAAGCCGCTTCCCCTATACCTACTATTCTTTTACCGTTAATCATATTGGGAATTGTAATTTCCTCATCTGTTCCCTTGTAACGTTTAATATAATACCCCCCCTTTTTTTCTATAATATCGAAATCTTGTACTGTACCTGTGATTATTTTTGTTAGCTTAGGCACAGAATCTTGACTATATGGTAGAAAACTAATATTTCTTGATGGCGGGAGGACCAGATTATACGCGCTTCCCCAAATTAACAACGCCTCTTGAATATATTTTTCCATAATACCATAATTATTATTAATATGCATTATCAAATTGTTGATATACAGATCATCCCAACCACTACTACTTAATCTGTCTGGTATGCCTGCTTCGAGAAGAATAGTTAAAAGATTAATCATTCTCTTTTCCCCGGGATAATAGTCAGACAGTATTGATTTGAATCTTTTGCTATCTGAAAGGCATGTTGGATACTGCAAAATAATTTCTCTCAAATTAATCATGTGTATGGATCCTCCCTAACGAGTTTAATGTCTCATAACTAAATATCATACCTTATTTTTATTATATTGTACCTTTGCTACCAACACCACAAATACTCAGGAGTTACCGGGTCTGATATTCAATTCTTGTCTCATCGCGATAGTCATGTAGTCCATCGGGTTAAGCTTTTCTAACGCATCTACAGTAACACTCTTTATTAATGATAATACACAATTTGGTGGAAAATATCAATCAGATCGTTCCTTTGGTTTTACAAGTTGGCTTGCAAGCAAACAATTGATTTTGTTTTTCAATGTAGGTTTATTATTTTTTTCTAAATGAACATCAACAGTAAATGTGGTATTACCCAACTTCATAGTGAAAGTTCCATCGGGAGTATGAGCCTGTTCTTTGTCCGTAAGTTTCACCTTCTTTATTACGAAGCTACAGCAACTCTTTTTATCTAGTTTGGTCTTTTTCATGTTCAGTGTTCTGGTGCAGGACGGTGTTGACCTGATGTTGGACAGCGGTTAGATGGCGCACCTCTTGCCAAAGCTCGTTAGCCTGGGCGGCTGCGGCTTCGCTTTCTGCTTGGAGTTTGGCGCACTCTGCTTGCCAGGATTTTATTGGAAATGGTTCACCATACCCGGCGAGTTTGCGTTTGGCCAGGTAGTAGCCGCGGAGTTCTGGCTCGTGGTCTTGCTGAAATTGTTCCCGGCGCTTTTTGAATTTGATCTGCTGCAGTTGGTCGTGAATAGTCTTTGTTTTGGCATAGGCTTCTGCGTGGCGCTGGAGTTCTTGGAGCTTCTTGATCCGCTTGCTGTTGGCTTTGACGGTATCCTGGAGCGGCTGGCGTCGAGCATGGACTTCGGCGATTTTTTTCTTCAAGTCCTCCAAGGTATAGAGCTTGTTTGCCTGTAGAAAGTTCACCGTCTCGCTGAATGCTTTGAGGTTCTTCACCCGCGCCTTTTGCCCTGCGTAGCGAGAAAAGGTCAGTGTCCCCTGGTTTCGCTGAGCGTAGTAGTCGCTCAAAAGCGCGACTAGGTTGGGGCTGGTGTCGCGCTCTTTTAGCTCGATCTGAACGCCGTCAATCCACTGCTTTAGGCTGGCCAGCTTCTTTTTCAAGGCTTGCAGCATGCGTCTGGTGGCCTTGATCCAGCGGTTCATGTCACCTTTTTCGGTGCGGATACCGCGCTGCTCCATCTGCCGAACGGCCACGCCCTCGTGGACTGTGGGCAGGAGATCTATGGCTTGTTCCGCGTAGGAGCGGTGGTCGATCCGGCAGTCCAGCCCTTTCTCGTCCAGCTTCTGATTGACCAAATCCGCCCAGGCCTCCCGCCAGCGATCCAGCGTTTCCGGCCTCCCCCAGTCGGTGGTGGAGACGGCATCAACGGCATACTTTCCGTTGGGCTTTCGGATCCGCTGACCGGCTTCGTCGAGGCGGTAGACCAACTGCTGCTTGGCGCCCCAGGTACCGTCTTGGTTCAGTGGGCGGATAGGCGCCATCACATGGAAGTGCGGATTCTGCGTGCTGTTTCGCTCTGGATCATGGATGGCGAAGTCAACAATCATCCCAGCTGCCACGAAGTTATCTTGCAAGAACTTTCTCGCGAGTTCCAGGTTTTCCTCGAAGCTCAGCTCATTTTGCAAAGCGATATCGAAGGAGTAAGCCAACTGTGCGTCCTTCCGACGTTCGGCTTTCTCCACCTCGTTCCAGAGGGTTTCCCGGTCGCGCAGCCGCTCCGGTGCATGAGGCGGGAGCAGGATTTCACTGTGCAAAACGCCGTGCTTGGCTGTGTAGTCACTGTCCTCACCGTAGTAGTCGCTGTGCAGCTTCTCCCCTGCTCGGTAGGCCGCGCTGGCAATGGCAGACTGTCCGGCAGCGCGGGAGATCTGCGTCACATGAAAATGAAAAAGGGAGATGCTATCCACCTCCCTCTCGTTCATGATGCAATTTCATTGCCTGCCGGAACATCTCGTTGACTTCCGGCAGCGCTGCCAAGTGTTCCAGCAATTCGTAAAACTCCGCCTTGGTCAGCTGCTGTGCCTCCGGCCAGAAGTGGAGCACCGCGCCGCCGATGTTGCAGAGCTT
>CALXSV010000210.1 GCA_944391235.1 uncultured Clostridia bacterium
ACGTCTGGCAGAAGAAAATTTGCGCCAGCCTATCGATTGCATTACGTTAATTGGCTTATGCACGGATATCTGCGTCATTGCCAATGCTATGACCATTAAAAGCTTTTTACCAGAAGTACGAATACAGGTTGACGCACGCTGCTGCGCAGGGGTTACACCAGTCAGCCACCAACAGGCATTGCAGGCCATGAAAGCCTGCCAGATTGAAATCATCCACGAATAACGCGGTACCAGGCAAGCATCTCCAACTACGTTGAAGATGCTTTTTATTCATCACAACGACTAAAAAAGGCGCTTTGCATTGGAAAAATGTCCAGTCGTAACTTATAGGAAAGGCAAACACAAAAAGCAGACACAGGAAAACCTTGCTTCCTATGCCTGCTTCCAAAGCGATATAGGTCTTTACTCTTTACTGGAACATATCCTGCAATACCTTGGCATAAATACGATCAGCCAAAGGCAAAAAGCGGTCAAGCATGTCCTGTGTCTCGCGGTTGATCCGGGCAGCACACTGGCGGTCGCGCATCAGTTTGGTATTGATAAAAACATTCAAACAAGCAGACTGTAAGGCTGCCTTGCAGCAGGCAGCTCCACAGCCGGCATCTGAAACAGCCAGGCGGGAGCCTTTTTCCGCCAGAACTTCAAGCAGCTCCAAGGCAGAACAACAGGCCTGCATCATAGCTAGTGGAGCCTGGCAGGCATCCACCAAAGCAGCTTCTAATACACACGCCTTTTCCTCACGCTGCTCTACCGTATCTACCGGGAGAGCATAGGCAGCAGCCAAGGGGGCAAAGCCTTGCGCATCTGCCTGGATTAAGGACAAAAGCTGCACACGCAGTGTATCCGCTTGCTGAGCCACAGCAATGATGTCCTCCTCTACTGCAGCATATTTCTTTTTGCCAACCGTTAGTGCGGCCACCATATTCCCCAAGGCTACGCCAATGGCGCCAACCAAGGCGGCAGCGCCACCACCGCCGGGAACCGCATTGTTGGAGGCCAGCTGGCTAACAAAGTCTTCGCAGCTTAACTGCATCATATTTGTAGACATGGTTGCCTCCATTAAAACAGGCCGCTGATGCGCCCGCTTGCATCAACGTCAATCTTCTCAGCAGCAGGCACAGGGGGCAAACCAGGCATAGTCAAAACATCGCCGGTGAGCGCTACAATAAAGCCCGCGCCAGCAGAGGGACGCAGCTCGCGCACAGTAATTTCAAAACCCTTAGGCGCGCCGAGTAAATCCTTGTTATCCGAAAAGGAATACTGCGTTTTTGCCATACAGATTGGCAGCTTATCCAGGCCAATAGCACGCAGCCGGGCCAGCTGTTTTTCTGCCTGTGCAGTTAAACGCACGCCATCCGCATGATAGACCTTGGTTGCAATTGCAGAAAGCTTATCCACAAAATCATCCTCATCTGCATAAGAAAAGCGGAAAGACTTGGGCTGCTCGCACAACTTAACAACCTCTTCCGCCAGCGCAACCGTACCGGCACCACCTTTAGCCCAACCCTCGGTAAGTGCCACCTTTACGCCCAAAGCAGCGCATTTATCCGTAAGCAGCTGCAATTCCGCCTCCGTATCCGCGTGGAAGCGATTCAAAGCCACTACGACAGGCAGGCCATAAACCTCTTTGATATTATGAATGTGCTGCAGCAAATTGGGGAGGCCGCGTTCCAGCGCTGGCAGATTTTCCTCGTTCAACTCTGCCTTGGCTACGCCGCCATGGTGTTTGAGCGCCCGTACCGTGGCCACCAGTACCACGGCATCCGGCTTTAAGCCAGCCATGCGGCATTTAATATCGAAAAACTTCTCCGCGCCCAAATCTGCGCCAAAGCCAGCCTCTGTCACGGTATAATCACCAAGCTTCATTGCCATACGTGTTGCAGTAACGCTATTGCAGCCGTGTGCAATATTGGCAAAGGGACCGCCATGAACAAAGGAAGGCGTATGCTCCAGAGTCTGTACCAGATTGGGCTTGATTGCATCTTTAAGCAGTGCCGTCATCGCTCCCTCTGCATGGAGCTGGGCTGCAGTAACAGGCTGGTCATCACGCGTATACCCGACAATAATCCGGCCCAGACGCTGCTTTAAATCAGTAATATCCTGCGCAAGGCATAAAATAGCCATGATCTCCGTAGCAACTGTAATAATAAAGCCGTCTTCGCGCGGAACGCCGTTCACAGTGCCGCCCATACCATCCACAATATTACGCAACTGCCGGTCATTCATATCCACACAGCGCTTCCAGATTACTTTCCGAACATCAATACCCAACTGGTTTCCCTGAAAGATATGATTGTCTACCATAGCGGCAAGCAGATTGTTTGCTGCCCCAATGGCGTGCATATCACCGGTAAAATGCAGGTTGATATCCTCCATGGGCACCACCTGTGAGTAGCCGCCGCCTGCTGCACCGCCTTTCACGCCAAAGACAGGCCCCAGGCTTGGCTCACGAAGGGCCAAGATACAATGTTTACCAATCCGCCGCAGACCATCGCTCAGGCCTACGCTAACCGTAGTTTTGCCTTCACCAGCAGGAGTTGGGGTAATGGCCGTAACAAGAATCAGCTTACCGTCCGGCTTATTCGCCATATCACGTAGCAGATTATTGTCCACCTTGGCTTTATAGCGGCCATAACGCTCCAGATATTGCTCCGGTACGCCAGCGATAGCAGCAATTTCACCAATCTCTTTCATTGGGGTAGCCTGTGCGATTTCAATGTCGGAAAGAAAAGTCATTTGCTACATCCTCCTATTTAATTCCCTTTAAACCAGCAATATAACATTCTTCACAATATAGAAAAATATAATATTTAGCGTCAGTTGATAAAAACCCTTTATTTTTCTAAAAAATAATTCTTCATATTAAAATAATTTTGACAAAGACCGCGCTGAAATGTATACTGTATACTAAACACCACGGCGTAAGTAAGCTAGGCAATATCCGATAAACGTCCTATTGCTCACTGCTGAATATACAATCACAAGATGCATGAAAGGAGAACACATTATGGCCAGTAAGGAAATTCGCCGTTCCCAGAGGCTTTCCGGCGTAGAATATGAAATCCGCGGACCTTTGGTGGAAGAAGCAAATCGCATGGAAATGCAGGGGAACCAGATTATGCGCCTTAACATCGGGAATCCACCGCAGTATGGTATCAACCCTCCGGATGAGATTATGCATGATCTTATCTACAACCTGCACAACTCGCAGGGTTATTCCGAATCCAAAGGCATCTTTTCCGCCCGCAAGGCAATTATGCAATATTACCAGCTTAAAAATTTCACCAATCTCTCCATAGAGGATATATTCGTTGGCAATGGTGTCAGTGAAATGATTATCATGAGTATGCAGTCTCTGCTGAACGATGGCGATGAAATGCTGGTGCCTTCCCCGGATTACCCCCTGTGGACAGCAGCTGTTACCTTATCAGGCGGCAATGCCGTTCATTATATCTGTGACGATCAGGCAGACTGGATGCCAGATATTGCGGATATCAAAGCGAAGATTACCCCCCGTACTCGTGGTATTGTCCTGATTACCCCGAACAATCCGACTGGCGCGGTGTATAGCAGAGCTGTGCTGGAGGAAATTGCCGAGATTGCAAGACAAAACAATCTGCTAATTTTTTCCGATGAGATTTATGAACGTCTGGTTATGGACAATTATCAGCACGTGTCCATTGGCTCTATCGCTCCTGACCTGCCTATTGCCACGCTTAATGGTCTATCCAAATCGCATCGCGTTACCGGCCTGCGTGCAGGCTGGATAGTCTTTTCTGGAGACAAACGCCACATACGCGACTATATAGAGGGGCTTAACCTAATGGCCTCCATGCGTCTTTGCTCCAACGTGCCGGCCCAGTCGATTATCCAGACCTCTATCGGCGGCTACCAGAGCGTGGATGAGCTGCTAATTCCTGGCGGCCGTATCTATGAACAGCGCAATGCCATCTACAATGGCTTAAGCAGCATACCCGGCGTAAGCGTAATGAAGCCCAAAGCCGGCCTATATATCTTCCCCAAAATTGATACGCAAAAGTATGCGATTACCGATGACAAGCAGTTTGCCATGGATTTGCTGCATAAGGAGCGCCTGCTCGTTGTACCAGGCAGCGGATTTAACTGGCAGAAGCAGTGCTACTTCCGCATCGTCTATCTGGCCTCCGTTAAGGAGCTGGATGAAGCAGCCAGCCGCCTGCAGCACTTCCTGCATGGTTGCGAGCGCTCCAGCACAGTAGCAGCCAGCTTGGAAACCAAATAACAGAATGAAGGAGACTCCATATGACAGCCTCCCCCGTATATTTTACAGACTTTCGTACCACCAATGGTACACCTATTGTTAGCAAATTACAAGGATTAGCGCAGTCCGCGGGAATTGAAACCATCGATTTTAGCGGCAAATTCGTTGCCATCAAACTGCATTTTGGCGAGCCTGGTAATTTGGGATTTCTGCGTCCCAATTATGCGCGCGCCATTGTGGATTTGGTGCATGAATTAGGAGGAAAGCCCTTTCTTACTGACTGCAACACCCTGTATCCCGGGCGAAGGAAAAACGCGCTGGAGCATCTGTATGCGGCTTGGGAAAATGGCTTTACTCCTCTGACTGTCGGCTGTCCCATTATCATTGGGGATGGACTGAAGGGCACGGATGAAGTGAATGTACCGGTGGTAAACGGCGAGTTTATTCACGAGGCCCATATTGGCCAAGCGGTTATGGATGCAGATATCTTGATTTCCCTCAGTCACTTTAAGGGTCACGAGGCTACAGGCTTTGGCGGGGCGATCAAAAACATTGGCATGGGCTGCGCTAGTCGTGCTGGTAAAATGGATCAGCATAATAGCGGCAAGCCAAGCGTAAAAAGCAAGCGCTGCAAGAAGTGCCGGCTGTGCGCAAAACAGTGCGCGCATAATGCTATTGATTTTGAAAACAATGGCATTGCGCATATCAACGAGGAAAAATGCGTTGGCTGCGGTCGCTGCATTGGCAGCTGCAATTTTGACGCCATAGCAAATTTTAATGATAGCGCTGTGCTGGATTTAAATCGTAAGATGGCCGAATATACACAGGCTGTGCTTTATGGCCGTCCACACTTTCATTTGAGCGTGGTACGGGATATTTCTCCTTTCTGCGATTGCTATGGGCATAACGATGCGCCCATCCTACCCAACATCGGCATGTTTGCCAGCTTTGACCCAGTGGCCCTCGACCAGGCCTGCGTAGATGCTTGCCTCCAAGCGGAACCTCTGCCAAACTCCCTTTTAAGCGATTTGATGCAGAAAGAAAACTTCTGCGATCACCATGATCATTTCCGCAATGTTACCCCGGAATCTGAATGGCGCAGTTGTTTGGAGCATGCGGAAAAAATCGGCTTAGGCAGCCGCCAATATCAGTTATTTACGATCTAAAGGGGCTTCCCATGCTTATCTTTATTGTCATAACTCTGGGCACCTTTATCTGCGACCAGGCGATAAAGAGCAAAATAGAGCGGAAACCAGCGGATTACTTTCCTCATTATCCTTGTCGCTATATCTGCATCACCCGCGTACATAACCACGGCTTGATGCTCAGATTCCTGCAAAAGCGGCGCTGGCTCACATTGCTCATCCCCAGCATAATCCTTCTGTTCTTTCTGGCCTTCTGCCTAACCCCTTTTTTAATGCTGCAACGCGTAGATATTTTTGTCGCGTTGGGATTGCTGATAGGGGGTGCCCTAGGCAATATCAGTGACCGCTATATCCGTGGTTTTGTGGTAGATTGGCTGGTTTTCTGCCGATTGCCCGGCCGTAGACTGAAGCGGCTGGCCTTTAACCTGGCAGACTTGGCTATCGTTATTGGCGCCATACCCTTGTTGATTCACGTCCTGGAAATGGAATAGAGAGAAGAAACAAGATCATAACCGATTTGTACAGCGGTTATAGAATTAAGAAAAGGCTGTCGCTCTCTATGAGAACGACAGCCTTTGTTTATATATTTTCTCAATGAGCTGGTGGATAAAAATAAGCATAGCCATTGCCCTCTGGCGTAGAATAATAAACCTCAATATCAATATTATAGTTTACCTCTAGCAATGGGGCAAAATACCCCGCAGAGCTGGGAATGCAATGCTGTATAATAGCCACAATCTGTGCAGTATCTACTGTACTATAGTAGTCGTCCGTCACACTCCATGCATCACTATCCATATCAAGCCCTGGAATGATGCTTTCCAAATAGGAGATTTCTTCCTCCTTGTCAATACGAATCTGTATACGCGCGGCTGAAGCAGGGTCTAGCCGCCAGTATGTATCATCATAGCCCAAATCCCCTAAAGCCGCCAGCGTATTGTGCATGGAAGCGTACAACGGGTAATCAACAGTACGGTAATCACAGTTCAGCGTATAGGAATCTATAACTGTCTTAGGTATGATTCCAGGGTCGCTCTCAAAGATCACAAAGGAGAGTTGACCAATCGGATAGTCAGTACGCAATTCTTCTGGCTGGAGATTGCGTAAATCCTGCGCATAAGTCTCCAGCAAGGCATCAATATCCAGATTAATGAGCCTTTGGAAAGCAGAGGTATCATAATAGGATCTATCCCACTCCCCAACAAAAGAAGAAACATTGGCCAGACGAATCTGCTGCGAGTCATAGCCAAACAACGCATACAGGTTATTACGGTAATCATCCGCAGTAAGCAATAAATCAATCTCTTCTTTTATTTGACAAATATCAATAGCACCCTGATACTGGCGAACCTTTTCCGAGCCATCAGCTAGATAGTAACGTACCGTTAAACGGGTATAGGTATGCGTATCCATATCGGTACTGTAAAGCTGCTGAATATCGTCTTCTTCCTTTTGCTGCTCCAGTATCTTTTGCGCAATGGCTACAGTCGCAGCAATAGCAGACTGATCCGTACTATGGCTGCGGGCTAGCAATATATTCTTATCCAGAACAAGCGGACTTTCCTCATCGCGGTATCCCGGAACATAGGGCGGTGAATAGGCCTCCATCAAATAATCATTTTGGCCCAGTTCTGCCAAAACGGAAAGATTGGTGTCCACAGCCACAACCTCAACCGTATCCGGAATGTAACGATTGTAGACAAAGATATCGCTGAGCAATAGATACGAACCGCAACATAGCAACGCTACCACCAAAACGGAAGCCCACCATTTGCGGAACAGCCCATGTATATCGAACACATACAGTACTTCTATGGCCTGTGCGGCAATAATGCCACCTAAAATTACGCCAACAAAATACCAAATATTCGTGCTACCGCTCCAATCACCTATCTCATGCAGCAATAGTCCCAACAAAAGGCTGGCAAAGATTACGATTGGATATTTAAAGAGCACGCGAGTTCGAGAAAAGGCCAGCGCACGGCCTGCACATTCCAAAGGACGGCGACGGTACAGCAACAGCGCCAGAATCAGCGCAGCAGCAATCCACACTACGGCCGTTGCAATCAGAGCATTCACTTCCGCCCAGGTAATCGAATCCCCCAATTGCATCTGATTACAATAACGGGTCAGCACAGAGCTATTGACTACCAGGCTGCGAAAATCAGCAAGCGGATACCAGGCGGGCTGCAAAAATGACCGTACCCACCGAAACAAACATATCGCGACCGGAGCAGCCAGCAGCAAAAAGCCGCTTAGCAATAACTGCAACAAGGTAGTACCACTTAAGATGGCTGCCAGTGCAAATACAGAGTAAATTGCCGAAAAGCACAGCAGGTGTATGGCCGTGCTGATAAAGAAAACCACCCAGTCCAAGCCGGAGGACATGCCCATGGCAAACGTTACACCCAGGCATAGCAACAGGCTAATCAGATAAGGTACCACAACAGATAGCCAACCAGCTAGATAATGCTCCGCAAACAAACAGCTGCGGCTACGCGGCTGACTGTGGTAAAAATCAACCTGACGCATATTCATCAGGTAACTGAAAAAAACCAAACCCGCTACACAGGCAAATAAGATCAGCGCTACAACGGTAAAGCTGTGAGAAGAAGCAAATATCTCATTGAGCGGCCGCAGCCAATCATGATTGGAATCACGCAGGAGGTTGAAACGCTCATTTTGTAGAGTCAACGTTAAAGAGAGCGGCAGTACAAAAAGGAAAACAGTAAAAGCGCAAATGGCAACCCAAATACGGCGACGTAACTCTCCCCAAACATTACGCCAGAGATTATTGGAGGGTGAGGGTTTTGAACTCATAACCAACCACCTCCGTTTCGCTAATAAATACCTCTTCCAAGGTTAAGGGCAGCAGCTCAACAAACAGAGGATTATACTCCAAAATTTTATCCTGAATCTGCTGGGCATCGCCCCGCACAACCAGCGTTATCACGCGCCCGCTATTTTTAGCGCTGATAATATTAAGCTGGGGAAAATGTACCGCTTGAAGCGGTTCTGCAAAGGCGGCCTGTACTTTATGTACGTTCTGCTTCATCTCCACTAAATCACGGGAAAGCAGCAGCTTGCCATTGTGCAACAGGCCGATTGTATCGCAGATATCCTCCAACTCGCGCAAACTGTGGCTGGCAATAATTGGCGTAAGTCCACGTTCTGCCATGCGGTCGGCAAACAAGCTTTTTACTGCCTGACGCACAACTGGGTCTAATCCGTCAAAACTTTCATCGCAAAGAATATACCGCGTATTGGCGGCAACTGCAGCAAATAAAATCAACTGTTTCTTCATACCCTTGGAAAAGGTATTGATACGTCGTCTGCGATTGAGATGAAAGGCGTCTAGAAGTTGAAAGAATCCGGCCTGATCAAACATGGCGTACTGCGTCTGCCAATAATGCGCCATATCTTCCGGCGTGGCATTGGCAAAAAAGAACTGATCATCCGAAATATAAAAGAAATTCCGCTTAGCCCGCGGATTATCAAAAACCGGCTGTCCGTCAATGAGGATTTCCCCTTCATCCTGCATCAGAATACCAGACAATAGCCTAAGCATAGTCGATTTGCCGGAACCATTGGTCCCTAGCAGGCCAAAAACCTGCCCTTCCTTCATCTGCACATCAACCTTATCCAAAGCAACGATTTCCCCAAATCGTTTGGTAAGGCTTTTGCCTTCAATCACTAGCCGCCACCTCCCGTTTGCAGATTTGTTGCTGGGCCATATCCCAAGCCTCCCTGCATATGGTCAGCCAACTGTCTAGTCCTGGCTCCAATACCTCAAACTCACGACATAAGCGAACCAACTTGTGCACCTGTTGTCCATGTGCCTGCTGACGTAAAGTATCCCGGTTTGCGGCAATGAAGTTGCCGCGTCCAGGTAGCGAATAGATAACCCCCTTGCTCTCTAATTCGCTATAGGCTCTGGAAACAGTGTTTGGGTTTAAGGATAGCTCCACGGCCAGTGCTCGAACCGACGGTAATTTGCTATCCGGCGCCAGCACCCCCCGGGCGGCGAGCCGTTCCACGTTTTCCACTATCTGTTGATATAGCGGAACGCGTGATCGATAGTCGATCTCAAACATGATCCCCCATCTCCTTCATACTAACTGTACTAGAACAACTAGTACAGTTAATACACACAATATAACACAGCTGTTATCAGCTGTCAAGGCTTATTTTGGAAATATTTTAAATAGATGTGGATAAAAACGCAAAACATCCCGGTGCTTGAAAGGAAAGGAGGACAAGACGACCGGGATGCTTGCTATTATTCAAATATAAGATTATGTTACTTTTGCCATGCGCGGCTTACTGCTGGGCATCACTACTGCCCGCGCTTCCTTCAACAGTATCCTAGTTGTTTACCTCAGCATTTGCATCGAGCGTATCGTCATTC
>CALXSV010000211.1 GCA_944391235.1 uncultured Clostridia bacterium
AAGTTTATATCGGGAAGAATGAAACGAAAGAAATTGATTTTGTGGCGGTGCAGCGTGACGAGCGTATCTACGTTCAGGTGTGCCGCAGGCTGCCGGAGGAATCGGATCGGGAGGTTGCCAATCTCCTTGAAATCAAAGATCACTACCCCAAATATGTGGTAACGCTGGACGAACTGGCCGCAGGAAATATCAATGGTGTAAAAATCGTGCATTTGGCAGATTTCTTGTTGAGTGACGAATACTAATGAACATTCAGAATGTAGATTTTAGCCGATTGGAGCAATCCAGTCGGCTTTTTACATATCAAAAAGAACACAGCCCCCTTTACATAGTCGGTTGCCCTATATGGGCGGCTACTTTATGGCTATGTAAAAGGGGCTTTCTTTTTTTATGCCTTTTTACGATCCTGATGTGGTTTCAGAAGCCAAAAAGCTGGATTTATTGACCTATTTGCAGAACTATGAGCCGCAGGAACTTGTCCATGGACGGAGATATAGGCGAAGGATTAGCAAAAATAAGATGAAAAGCAGCGGGAAAACAAGAGCGCACCTGTTTGTAAAATATAATTTGCAATTTGCAATAACTATTGCTATAATATACTTTATAAACTCCTATAGAAAAACGACAGTATAATTATGAAACTTAGTTGGAAACATAGTGTTATGGAGGTGTATTATGGCGATTGTAAATGATGAACAGGTCATGAAAGTATTGCGGCAGTATAACCCGTGGTGGCGTACACCTTCTGCTATCAAGGAGGAAAGCAAGCCGCAAAAGAGACTGGCATATTACGAGGCTCTGAGAACACTCACACATAAGAGTATCCGAAGGTTTGCCGTTTTATCCGGCATGAGGCGCGTGGGCAAGACGACGATTCTGTATCAGATCATCGATCACCTTATTGACGAAGGCGTAAATCCCAGAAATATCCTGTACGCCACCTTTGATAATCCGATTCTGAAACTCGAGAGCGCGGAAAATCTGCTATCCATCTATGAAGCAATGTACCCTGCCGCCGGCACAAGGTACGTCTTCTTTGATGAAGTGCAGTACACCGAAAACTGGGAACTCTGGATGAAGGTGATTTACGACAGCCGGAAAGATATTCGGCTGATCGCCACGGGATCCGCCAGCCCTGTCTTAGAAAAGGGTTCCGCAGACAGCGGTACGGGACGGTGGAGCGTTCTTAAAATCCCTACCATGTCCTTTTATGAGTATTGCAGACTGATTGAGCTGGATTTGCCGCTCCTGCCGGATGATCTACGCTTATCGGAACTGAAAAAAATGAGTCCGGCGCAGCTTGGCGATCTGATGAATAAATTCATCCCGATGCAAAATCATTTTAACCGTTACCTTATGATCGGCGGTTTTCCGGAACTGGTGTTATCGGACGATGACGTCTACGCGCAGAGAATGCTGCGGGAAGATGTGGTGGATAAGGTGATCAAGCGGGATGTGCTGTCGCTCTTTAATATCCGAAGCCCGCTGTTGATGGAAAAACTGTTTCTCTATCTGTGCATGAACTCCACGGAAATTTTTAACGCAACGACGGCGGCGAAAGAACTGGAGAACACTTCTATCGCAACCATTGAAAGTTACATTAAGGCGCTGGAAATGTCCAATCTCATTTATCTGGCAAAGCCAATGGATGTGGGCAGCAAGGGCGCGCTAAAAGGAAAACCGAAAATTATTATTGCAGACGCGGCTGTCCGCAATGCGGTGCTGATGATCGATGATGTGCTTTCGGACGAAAAGGAACTGGGCGCAATGGTGGAAACCACCGTCTACAAGCATATGGTTTCCTTCTATCAGGGAAGTCCTGCAAGCCTTGGCTATTTCAGAAATGCGAGGGACAATCAGAAAGAAGTTGATGTGGTGGTAGAGCTTCCCCGCCAGAAGATTCTCTGCGAAGTGAAATACTGCAACAATTCCCACATTGCGGCAACGGATGCCATTGTTGAGCTGTGCCGGGACGAAAAATCAAAAGTCACAGACGCCTTTTTGATCACAAAACGGCTTGACGATTTTGGCATTGCCAAACACGAAACAATGGTGCCCATTCTGCGGATTCCTGCCATTGCTTTCCTCTATATCTTAGGAAAGACAGAAGCAGCGGGGCAAAACGGAAAACTGTAAAAATGACTTTGTTTTTGGGTGCGCAATAAACATAACACCCCAGTCATTATTAAATATCCCTTCTGGAGGATGACACAGCAGAATCCGCAGGCAGTGTACGCCTGTGTCAATCTGGGGGAAGCGTGGGCGCCGCGGGACATAAAAGCGTGCTTTGTTTTGCTATGATGTATGGAGAAGTCTTTTCTTGGGAATCCTTTAGGAAAAGGGACAGTTCTATTGCTTTTTTGTCCCGAATAATATATAATAAACGGGACAAAATAGAGGTGATACACATGATATACGGTTATGCGAAAGAGATTCAAAACCGCATTGGTGCGGCTCCTGACGGCACGATATTTATTGTTTCCGATTTTGCGGATGTGGCAGACAGCGAGACCATACGCAGGAACCTGAACCGGCTTGTGCA
>CALXSV010000212.1 GCA_944391235.1 uncultured Clostridia bacterium
CAAAGAAGCTGTTCCGATCGGAGCAACTTCTTTTTTCGGGGTAGCTATCAAAACAAACTGTTCTATTCCTTATAAATCGGCAAAAAACATTGATTTTCTTCTCGGTTTGCTGTATAATTACGCTGTGTTTTTATATCTACCCGAAAGTGAGGGCGAAAAATGGATTTGAATGTAGAACGCTGGTGCTCGATGAAAGAGATTTGCGAATACCTTGGCGTCAGCCGGGACACGGTGCTCGCATGGATCGAAAAAAGAGAAATGCCCGCCACGAAGATTGGCAGGCTGTGGAAATTCAAGATCAGCGAAGTGGACGCTTGGATGAAATCCGGCGTTGCGGCGGAGAAATAACGGAGCACATGATGGACGAACAGAGATTGAAAGCCTTTGAGGATATGCTCGCCGCCATCTTGAAGCAGTACGACGATACAACGGAAAAGATGGCGAAGCTCAAAGTCGAAGGTAAGGAGAAAACCGTCACCTACCGCCAGCTTTTCGCCAACAAACTGCAACTTCAGGCGATGCTGTCCTATTATCGGACTTACGGTTTGATGGATGAGGAAAAGAAATAGTGAAGTGCGCTATGGTGATTAAAAACAAATTAGGTCTTACGTCTTCAGTCGGCCTTTCCCTTGAGGAAGAATGAGACAGTAAGAAAAAAGTTCGGCTTTTTGACAATGGGATGAAAGTGCTAATAAAGGTATACAACTCGCTAAACTGTGATATCGGAGATATCATAGTGTTGATGCCGACCGATGAAGATTTCGTTGAAAGAGAGATAATGTTATGTCTACAAAAAGGAAGAATGTGATTGGTAAGGCCAGCCCTCACACGATTAAGAAGTTTGAACTGATAGAGGAATACATCAAATCGTGGGCTCAGAAGCTGTTACTGAATGATTCTTGCAACGGGCTGATCTTTATCGACTGTATGTGTAATAGCGGAATATATACTGACGATGATGGGAATCTCGTGAAGGGCACAGCAGTGCGCGTCTCAGAAGCACTTAGGGAAGCAGCAAGAACTTATACGGAGAAAAACATCTATATCTACCTGAACGATAAGGACAAGACCAGAGTGGATGAACTGAAAAAGCATCTTCCAAAGGATGAGCGGAATTTCAAGATTGTAACTTCATGCAGTGATGCACATGAGCTGCTTCTTACTATCGGGCCACAGCTATATGGAACCGGGCATCTGCATTATTTTCTGCTCTACGATCCATATGATGCGACCATTGATTGGGAGGCACTTCTGCCATTCTTCCGCAACTGGGGAGAAGTCATGATCAACCACATGGTCTCAGATCCGGCGAGGGCGATAACAAGCGCCAAGAAGAAAACTACAAAAGAAAAGTACGAGAACACTTATCTCGAGGATTTCGAAAAGCTGGTACCTTATGGAAGCGATAAGAAAGCCTATGAAGCAAGAGTAGAAGAAATCATAGATTCCTTGAAGGGCTCCCGCAGATATTACGTCTCGGCCTTTCCTTTCTATAACAGGCAGAACTCGCTCGTGTATAACCTGATTCACTGCACGAGCAACAAAGTGGGCTTCAGACTCTACAAGAAGAGTGCATGGAAAGTGTTCGGAGCACAATCCTCCACCAAGCACTCAGCTGAAAACAGGCAACTATCCTTTGACTTCAATGGCGAGATTGTGATTGAAGAGGATGATTCCTGCTTACATGTAGTTGATATGGCGAGGTATTTGGATCGGTCGTTTAGAGGGCGTAAGCAGGTGCCTCTGAATGAATTGTGGGAACTGCTCGACAATCATCCGATCTTCCCTTCAGAAGGGTTCAGAGATGAAGTGAAAAATGAACTAAAGGGCTTTGGTGCAAAGGTCGAGCAGATTGTGAATCCTGATACAGGAAAAAAGGAATCGGTGATCTCTTTCTCTTCGTGAGACGGAGTTTCAAATAGATGAGGTGATTGGAATTTATGGCAACGTCGCAGAAATTTGGTGGCAATTGGACTGAGGAGAAGTTGAATATCTTCACCAGCTATCTGGACGCATACCTGATTGCGCTGCAAAACCAGCAGTTTAAGAAGATTTATATAGACGCCTTTGCTGGAACCGGCGAAATTGAGACCAGCGACGGTGGGCAGTATCTTGTGGGCTCCGCCAAACGTGCGTTGGCGTCTGATAAGAAGTTCGATCACTACTATTTCATAGAAGCGAATTCTCAGAAAGCAGGAGAACTTCAGAATATGATAAACTCTGAGTTCCCGCAGATGAGACGGATTGTTACGATTTTTTGTGGCGATGCAAATGATAAACTTGCAGAGATTATCAGCAGCGTAGACTGGAGATATAACAGAGGCTTGCTGTTTTTAGATCCGTATGCAACACAGGTAAATTGGACGACACTTGAAAATGTAGCGCAGACGAAATCGATAGACGTATGGTATCTGTTCCCATTTTCTGCACTGGAACGGATGCTACCCAAGAATGGGAAATACGAAAAATGGGAGGACTGCATAGACCGATTGCTCGGAGATCGTGGATGGCGGGAGGAATTTTACAAGAAAGATCCGCAGATGACGCTTTTTGATCTGCTTGCGGATGAGTCCGGTCAGAAAAATGGCGAGCGGATGGTAAAGAACGCAAATCCGGATCATATAAAGGCTTACATCATCTCCCGTCTTGAGACGATCTTTCCATGCGTGTCCAAACACGCACGGATTTTTAGGAACAGCAGGAACTCGCCGATGTTCCTATTCTGCTTTGCTATCTCGAACGAGAATCCGAAAGCACAAGGACTCGCACTACGAATGGCAGACCATATATTAAAGAACAAGTAGGCGGAGGATGAAAGCAGCTTGAAGACGATAAAACGAAAATGCATGCGTTACCAAACAGGCGTTGAATATGGTGACTATACGATGAATCATGTGCAGGGATGCGCACATGGATGCAAATATCCATGCTACGCATTCTTGTTGAAGAAACGGTTCGGACAAATTAAAGACTACAATAGTTGGCTGGAGCCATATCTGGTATCGAATACCCTTGAACTACTGGATAAGGAGATACCAAGGCTCAGGGACAAAATACAGTCCGTTCAGCTTTGTTTTACAACAGACCCATTTATGCAAGGATATCCGGAAATATCAGCTATGAGCATAGCGGCTATGCGGAAGCTGAATGAGGCAGGCATAAAATGTACAACGCTTACCAAAGGTCTGCTGCCTATAGAACTGGCGCAGCTTTCTCCGGAAAATGAGCACGGTATCACGCTCATTTCCTTGGATGAGGCATACCGAAAAAGAATGGAGCCGGGAGCAGCTTCTTATGCGGAGCGGCTGGCTGCCTTGCGAGCGCTTCACTATGCAGGTTGCCGGACT
The DNA here is from genome assembly GCA_944391235.1 of uncultured Clostridia bacterium. Taxonomy (GTDB): domain Bacteria; phylum Bacillota; class Dehalobacteriia; order UBA4068; family UBA4068; genus CALXSV01. The sequence continues at coordinate 3,348 of CALXSV010000212.1, forward strand.
TGGGTAAGCATCGAGCCTTATCCAACGCCGAACATGATAGAGCAGGATTTGAATGAAATCTTAGAGGCGGTAGCGTTTACTGACCGTATCATCTTTGGCAGAACAAATTACAGCAAGAAGGCAAATGCCTACAAGGAACACAAGCACTTTTACAATATATGCGCAGCAGAGGTAATTACTTTCTGTCAGAAGCATGGCATTGATTACCATATAAAAGAAAAGACAATCACAGAAAAATGAGGTGGCGGTATGGCTTTATTACAAGACCTAATCCAGCAGATTGACGATCCGACGCTCAAGGAGAGAATCTTGCAGGAAACAAATAAATTACTGAAGCAGAAGAAATTCGGATTGGTATTTGAAGAACATCTGCCGGAATGCACGCCGCTTTATGATGTGCCGATTCGTGTTGGATCCAAAGTCGCTCGAAAGACCGGCTACGTCAGCGATATTTATATCGTTATGAAGATCGACGGTGATGAGGTTCAGTGTGACCGCAGAGAAACACATGAGCAGACGACCTTCAAGTTGGATGAGCTTGTGACCGTGGCAGAATTTGGAGAACCGATTTATCCGACACTAAAACCGATTGACACTGTAGAGAACGCTCCGGACAGTGACCTCTGGCATACTCTGATTGAGGCAGACAATTATCATGCTCTTCAGTTGCTGGAATACCTTTATGCAGAAAAGGTCGACTGTATCTACATCGATCCGCCATACAACACCGGTGCAAAAGACTGGAAATACAATAACGACTATGTGGACAGCTCTGACGCTTACCGTCACAGTAAGTGGCTCTCTATGATGGAAAAGCGCTTGAAGATCGCAAAGAAACTTCTGAATCCGAAAGATTCAGTTCTTATTGTCACCATTGATGAAAAGGAATATCTGCATCTTGGATGTTTGCTTGAAGAAATTTTCAGTGATGCAAGAATACAGATGGTGAGTTCTGTCATCAATTCGGCTGGAGTGACAAGAGGCGACGAATTTTCTCGTTCTAATGAATATTTGTTCTTTGTAAAAATGGGAAGCTCATCGCCTGTTCCACTCCCTCTATATGAAGATTGGCGAGGACATACAAAGACTGAAAAAAAAGAGGCACTGGTCTGGAATCAGTTGATGAGATCAGGCACAGGGGCTCGAAGAGTTGATAGACCAAATATGTTTTATCCATTATTTATAAATGATGAAGGAACAAAGATTGTAAAAATCGGTGAACCTCTTGCTCTCACAGAAGATAGAAATACCGTCAAACCGATTGAGGGAACAAAAATAGTATGGCCCATACGTTCAAATGGCGAAGAGGGCAGGTGGAGAATAGGAAGAGAAAATCTTATTACTATTTATGAAAAAGGATATGTAAGATTAGGAGCTTTTACCGATAAAGGCATGGCTCTGACTTATCTTGCGAATGGTGAGCAAAAGAAAATAGAAGATGGAACCTTTGCAATAATCGGCCATCGTGAGGATGGCTCAATTATCGAAGGCGATATGGAAATCGAGAGAACATATATACCGGGTACACAATGGGATATACCTTCGCATAACGCAACTTATTTAGGGTCTCAGCTTTTAAATAAAATCTTAGGAGAAAAGAGATTTGATTTCCCGAAATCTCTCTATGCTGTCCACGATACACTCAGGTTTTTCGTGGCAAACAAGCCAAATGCACTAATAATAGATTTTTTTGCAGGCTCAGGAACTACGCTTCATGCAGTGAATTTGCTAAATGCAGAAGACGGTGGACTTCGCAGGTGCGTGATGGTAACTAACAATGAAGTCTCTGAAGAAGAGGCTCAAAGGTTGTCAGAACATGGGTTTCATCCCGGAGACGAAGAGTGGGAACGTTTAGGTATTGCCAGATATGTAACATGGGAGCGAACAAAATGCAGTATTAACGGAGAGAATGTTAGACACGAACCACTTCAGGGAGACTATGGAACAGAGCATGATGTTTACATTCCTGATGATGCGACACTCTTATCTAAATCAACTGGCCGTCCTGTAAGAAAGAAAATATACATAAAGAAAAAAGTCCCAGACTACGAAACAATGCAAGGAATGAAGATGGCAGATGGATTCAAAACCAACGCAGCATTCTTCAAGTTAAGCTTCCTCGACAAGACATCCGTGGCGCTTGGTAGGCAATTTAGGGAGCTGCTCCCGGTGCTCTGGATGAAGGGCGGAGCCATTGGAAGATGTCCGACGCTCGAAAGTGACGAGCTTCCGGAGATGTTCATTCTGTCACAGAACAAGATGGCAGTTCTGATAGATGAAATATATTATTCCGAGTTCGATGCGGAGTTAAGTCAGCATCCGGAAATCCAGACAGTTTTCATAGTAACGGATTCAGAAACAGCATACCGGTCGATGATCCGTACTTACGATGGCAAAGACTGCTATCAGCTTTACAGAGACTATCTGGATAATTTCAGGATCAACACAGGGAGGTAACCATGAGAGTAGAATTATTCCCTTTTCAGAAAAGAGCTCTTGCTAATATCCGCATGAAGACTGCGGAGGCGATGGGCAGCTATCATAGAACACATGCACCGCAGGTGGTTTCTTTCACTGCACCAACCGGAGCCGGAAAGACCATCATCATGTCTGCGCTGATTGAGGCTATTCTTTTCGGTGATGAACAGTATATGGAGCAGCCGGATGCAATCATAGTCTGGCTTTCGGATTCGCCTCAGCTGAACGAGCAGTCAAAGCAAAAGATCGATTCCAAGGCTGATAAGATCAAGTTGTCGCAGTGCGTTACGGTTTCCGAGGAATCCTTTGATAAAGAGGTGTTTGAGGACGGTCATGTTTATTTTCTGAATACGCAGAAACTGTCGGTCACTTCCAAGCTCACGAAAAATGGCGATGGCAGGACTTATACAATCTGGCAGACGCTTGCAAATACTGTCCGGGAAAAGAGCGACCGTCTGTACTTTATCATCGATGAAGCGCACCGTGGCATGCAGGGACGTGAGGCTAGCAAGGCCACAACGATCATGCAGAAGTTCATCAAGGGCAGCGATTCGGATGGTATCCCGCCCATGCCAGTTGTCATCGGTATGTCTGCCACTACACAGAGATTCAATGCGCTGGTCGAAGGCACCTCCTCTACAATCCACAAGTCTATTGTGACGACTGATGAGGTGCGAGCTTCCGGGCTTTTGAAGGATAGGATCGTAATCACCTATCCGGAGGAAGGCACGGTCAATAATGATATGGCTATTTTGCAGGCCGCTGCGGATGATTGGAAAGAAAAGTGGGAGCATTGGACGCAGTATTGCTTTGAGCAGCACTACGCCTATGTAAATCCGATCCTGATCATTCAGGTTTTGAATGGAACCGGTGATGCCCTGACAGATACCAATTTGGATGATTGTATTGCAAAGATCGAGGAACGTACCGGATTCAAGCTGGAAAGCGGACAAGTGGTTCATACCTTCGGTGGCACGACAGCAACTCTGACTGTCAATGGACTCGATGTGCGCTACGAGGAGCCTTCCAATATTGCTGAGGATAGAAATATCCGCGTGGTATTCTTCAAAGAGAATCTTTCTACTGGATGGGATTGCCCACGGGCAGAGACCATGATGTCCTTTAAGCACGCTAACGACGCTACATACATTGCGCAACTTCTCGGTCGAATGGTAAGAACACCGATGCAGATGCATATTCAGGTGGACGACATTTTGAACGACGTGCATCTCTATTTGCCGTACTTTAATGAGGATACCGTCAAGGACGTTGTTGAAGCCTTGCAGAGCACAGAAGGTGGAGACATCCCGACCGATATTTATGGCGAGTCCTTGTCCGGAAAGAAATTTGAAACGCTGACTGTCAGACCGAAGAAGAAAAAGGAAGAGCAGCAGACGCCGGGACAGATGACTTTATTTGATGTGTTTTCCAGGAAAAACACAGGCGAACAGCAGCCTGCCGGAGCAACAACAGAGCCAGCTGGCGACTTGACTCCGACAGCACAGTCTCAAGTCACTGGCGAAGAAGCAAAACCGGCTGAAACGACAGAACAAAACCAGATACAGTCGAGCACGGATACAACGGTTCCTGCTCAGTCCGTACCGGTTACACCACAGCCATCTGACACTGCAGCACAGTTCGAGAATAATGCTGCGGGAATTCAGCAGACGGCTCAAACGGAAACTACTGAAGAGGAAGATCTGTTTGACCGTGAAGAGGTTATGAAATTTATAAATGATGCAGGTTTGCTTTCCTATAACGTCAGAGCGCTTAGGATCAATGACTACCTGAAATCTCTGTATAGGATGGCACATCTTCTTACGATGTCCAAATTGCACCGTGAGGCCATCCGGGAGGTTCAGGATGAGATTGTTGAGATGATCCACAGCTATGTAGAAGGCCTCAAGGCAGATGGAAAATATGATGACCTTGTTCAGCAGGTCAAGCAGTTCAAGTTGGCAACTCAGATCTTTGATGCCTTTGGAGAGACCGTAGACAATTACTCGGTACATGATATGTTTACGACGACC
>CALXSV010000213.1 GCA_944391235.1 uncultured Clostridia bacterium
CTGATCATCCGCGGTGTGAACGTGTTCCCCTCACAAGTTGAAGCCGTGCTGTTGAACTGTGGCAAAACCAATCCTTATTACCAGTTGATTGTGGATCGTGTGAACAATACAGATACGCTGGACATAATTGTGGAAATGAGCGACAGCGATTTTACCGACTCAATCAAAGGATTGGAAGCGGAAATCAACCGTTTGCGTACAGCGATTGAATCAACCCTGGGCATTGCGGTCAAAGTCAAATTGGTGGAGCCACGTTCTCTGCCCCGTGCCACGGGCAAAGCGGTTCGTGTCATTGATAAACGTAAATTAGTGGACTAAGGAGGTAGCACCATGTATATCCAGCAGCTTTCTCTGTTTGTACAAAACACCCCCGGGCGACTTAAGCACACCATTGATTTATTAAGTAAAAATCATATTGATATCCGCGCGCTCTCCATTTCAGATACCAGCGCCTTTGGTATTATGCGGCTAATTGTAGCAGAACCGCAGCGGGCAGCAGAAACACTGCGGGCTGCAGACTGTATGGTGCAGTTAACCGACGTACTGGCTATTGAAATTGACGATAGCCCGGGCGGACTGGCCAGCACTGTAGATGCACTGGCAGAAAACAACATCAACATTGAATACATGTACGCCTTTGTCAGCCGGCATACCAATACAGCCTATGCGATTATCCGTGTCGAGGACAACGACCATGCGGTAGATGTGCTGCGCGAAAGAGGAATTCGCCCAGCCACACCTGAAGAAATTTATGATATGTAGCTGCAAACTCCCGCAGAAAGCAATCTTTCTGCGGGAGTTTTTCCCTGCGCTATCAAATAAACAGTCTTTCGGCAAAGACACGATAAGCCCGCTGTGGTTGCAGCACCTCTGCTCGTGTCGCAGCAGCAGACTCCGGATGCGCTGTGTTTTACTGTTTTCGAGCCAAGGTATATTCATCGTTAAACATAAAATACGGACAATCTCGGAATTTATCCATTAAAAAGAGAGCCATTTCGTCTTCATCCAGATTTACATAACAGACAAAGGCATCATATTCATCATCATATTGATAATTGCTGCAAAATTCGCATTTACTCATAGGGATTCTCCTCTTTTTATCTCCTCACCGCTAAAGTATAGATCAAATATTCGTACTTTTCAAGATTTCCTGTATTGACAAATCCATTTTATTCCCTTATAATAGAGCATACTTTTATTTTTACTAGGAGACGGATATCTTTCATGAAGTACAATGCCATGGATATGCGAATGTGGATGCTCGACATGTATAAATACATGTCTGGTTACACATGCGCGCAATCCGTCTAGGTATTAGCATTTCTATAGCTAATTTACTATAACGGCGCATCAGTAACCTGATGTCGCCGTTTCTTTTTTTAGCTATACAGCTAGTAATCAAATATAAATCAGGAGGTTTTAACAATGACACAACAGCATGTAGATACGCTCTGTGTACAGGCTGGATACCAGCCCAAAAATGGAGAACCCCGCATCCTCCCCATCTACCAAAGTACCACTTATAAATACGAATCTGCCGATGAACTGGGGCAGTTGTTTGATTTGAGCAAGGCCGGCCATATGTATACTCGCATATCCAATCCTACCGTGGACTGCGTGGAAAAGAAGATTGCCGCACTGGAAGGCGGTATCGCAGCGCTATGCACCAGCTCTGGGCAGGCGGCCAGTCTAATCGCCATTTTGAATATCACAGCAGCTGGCCAAAATTTTCTCTGTGGCTCAGCTATCTACGGCGGAACGATTAATCTCTTTGCTGTTACCTTAAAGCGGCTCAACATTGAAGTGCGTTTCTTTACGCCAGACATGTGCGATGAGGAGATTGCTGCTTTAATAGACGAAAATACCCGCGCTATTTTTGGCGAAACAGTTGCCAACCCCGCTTTGGAAATCTTCGATATTGAGCGCTATGCCAAACTGGCCCATGCCCACAAGATACCGCTGATTATCGATAATACCTTTGCAACGCCCGTATTATGCCGTCCCTTTACATATGGTGCAGACATTGTTATCCATTCCACCAGCAAATATCTGGATGGTCATGCCTGCGTATTGGGTGGAGTGATTGTTGACAGCGGCAATTTTGACTGGGCAGCTGCCGGTAAATACCCGGAATTGACCGAAGCAGATGAATCCTACCATGGTGTTGTCTATACACGTGATTTTGGTAATGCCGCCTATATAACCAAAGCTCGTGTACAACTCATGCGCGACATGGGATCCACGCCACAACCCATCGCCGCCTTCCTGCTCGATTTGGGCATTACCTCCTTGGCGGTACGCATGGAGCGGCATAGCAGCAATGCCCTGGCTGTTGCCAAATACCTACAGCAGCATGAAAAAATCAGCTGGATTCATTTTCCTTGGCTGCCAGGTAACAAGGGCTATGAATTGGCGCAGAAATATCTGCCCAACGGCTCCTGCGGCGTAATTAGCTTTGGCATTCAGGGCGGCAGAGAGGCAGCCGTGCGTTTTATGGATAATCTGAAACTGGCCCAGATTGTGGTTCATGTTGCGGACGCTCGCACCTGCGTGCTGCATCCAGCCAGCACAACACACCGGCAGTTGACAGATGAACAGCTGGTAGATGCTGGCATAAGCCCGGATTTGATCCGCTTTTCTGTGGGTATAGAAAATGTAAATGATATCATCGCCGATATTGAGCAGGCGTTACAGAAGGCATAATAGAGCGATCCTGTACACAAATAAAACCCGTTCATGTTAGAAGAAGGAGGCTGTGAAGCATGCCAATAAAAATCCCCAACTCACTCCCAGCAACAGAAACGCTAAGCAAAGAGAATATCTTTGTTATGACGGAAACCAGAGCGCTCACGCAGGACATCCGGCCGCTGCAAATTGCACTGCTGAATCTCATGCCAACTAAAATTGTTACCGAAACCCAGATGGCCAGACTGCTGGGCAATACGCCATTACAGGTTGAGCTGGATTTAATTACCTTGCGCAGCCACCAAACCAAAAATACTTCCGCCGACCACCTGCTCAATTTTTATCAGACCTTTGACGATATTAAGGAGCGTAAATATGACGGCATGATCATTACCGGCGCACCTGTAGAGCAACTGGAATTTGAAGAGGTGGATTATTGGGATGAGCTATGCAAAATTATGGAGTGGAGTAAAACGCACGTTACCAGTACCTTCCATATTTGCTGGGGCGCGCAGGCCGCGCTGTATTATCATTATGGCATAAAAAAGCATCCCCTACCGAAAAAGCTATTTGGCGTATTCCCGCACCGGGTGGAATACAAACGCTCCATTCTGTTCCGCGGCTTTGACGATGAATTT
>CALXSV010000214.1 GCA_944391235.1 uncultured Clostridia bacterium
GGCGCGGAAAAAGCCCATTGTGGATCGGAACGGCTGCCAGGTACAGATCATTCACAAAACCGTGTCGGTATACGACGCAAACGGCAAGCTGCTGCGTCAGGAGAGTATTGTGGACTACACCAAGGAAAACATCCGGGGCGAATATGCGTCGCTGGATAACTTTATCCGGCAGTGGTCGGCGCAGGAGAAGAAGGAGCAGATCCGCGATTTGCTCCACGAGCGGGGCATCGACCTGGAGCTGCTGAAGGCGGAGCAGAACATGGCGGACGTGGATGACTTCGACTTTATCTGCCATGTGGCCTTCGACAAAAAGCCCCTCACTCGCAGGGAACGGGCCAACAACGTGAAAAAGCGGGACTTCTTCAGTAAGTACAGTGGCGCAGCCCGCGAGGTGCTGGAGGCCTTGCTGGACAAGTACATGAATACCGGTATCTATGAGATTGAAAAAACCGAGATTTTGAAATTGGACCCCTTCATCCGGCTTGGCAAGCCCGCAAAGATTGCCTCGTATTTCGGCGGCAAGCAGGGCTACCTGAAAGCAGTGGAGGAACTGGAGCAGGCGATTTATACGGACGAGGTAGTGTAAGTTATGAAAGGTTCAGAAACAAAATTGGTTTCTTATATGCAGGGATCGGACAAACGCTTCATCATCCCTGTGTATCAAAGGAATTATGATTGGAAAACCGAAAATTGCAAACAGTTATATGATGACTTGATCAAAGTTGTAAGGAGAGGTCGTAAAAGCCATTTCTTTGGCAGCATTGTATCGGTTCATAATGACGGTGAATTCAACGAGTATCTTGTCATTGATGGGCAGCAGCGTTTGACCACAATCTCGCTGCTTTTATTGGCAATGTACAATCTGATGAAAAACGGCGTTCTTACACCGGCAAAGGGAAATTTAGCAGAAAAAATCTACAAAACATATTTGATTGACGAATGGCAGGATGATGATACCCGAATCAAATTAAAGCCAGTAAAAAACGATCGCGATGCCTTTGGTCGATTGTTTGATGACCAGTCTCAGCACATTCCAAATTCGAACCTTACGATTAACTATGAGTATTTCTATTCTCGCATCCAAAAAGAAGAAGTCTCTCTGGACGAACTTTATGAGGCGGTCACAAAGCTGGAAATTATCAATATTACCCTGAACCAGGACGATAATCCGCAGTTAATCTTTGAAAGTTTGAACTCCACCGGCGTTGCGCTCAGCGAAGGCGATAAAATCAGAAACTTCATTCTCATGGGGTTACCAAGCAAACAGCAAGCAGAGTTTTACGAGAAATACTGGAATAAAATTGAGGTGTGTACGGACTACGATGTCAGCTTGTTTGTACGGGATTATCTTAGCGTAAAGCAACAGCTCATTCCTGCCATGAGCAAGGTATATTTCACATTTAAAGCATTTGTGGAAGAAAGCGGGACGGAAGTTGAGGATCTGCTGCAGGAGCTTTTGCGCTATGCTAAATGGTATGCAGTTCTTCTGAAAGGAAAGACCGCAGACAAAGAACTCAATTCCTGTATTTATCGGCTAAACCGTTTGGAAACAACGGTTACCAGACCCTTTTTTCTGGAAGTTCTTCGCCTGCAATCAGAAAATACGATTTCGCTGGCCGATGTAAAAGAAATTTTCCTCTATACAGAGAACTACCTGTTTCGCAGAGCGATTTGCGATCTTCCTACTAATACTCTAAATAAAATCTTTCTGATGCTGCATCGTGAAATCATTCGATATGATGGCACAGAGAACGATTATGTAGAAAAGTTCAAGTACGCACTTCGAGCAAAATCAGATCGCGGCAGATTTCCTGATGATGACGAATTCATTGAGGCGTTCGAAAAGCGTCAGGTCTACCAGATGAACAGCAAAAACAAAATCTATATGCTGGAGCGCGTTGAAAACAGTGGAACTGTGGAAGTACAGGATGTCTATAAACAGTTTGATGATGGCGTATACTCGATTGAACATATCATGCCCCAGCATCTTACGCCAGTTTGGATAAAAGAACTCGGTGAAGATTATGAAGCGGTTCACGAAACTTGGCTGCATCGTTTGGCAAACCTTACCCTGACTGGCTATAACTCCAAGTACAGCAACAGTGCGTTTCAGGAAAAGCGTGATATGAAAAACGGCTTTCATGACAGCCATCTACATATGAACGTGTGGATTGCCCAGCAGGATCATTGGGGGCTGGAGGAACTGGAAACACGCAATCAAATTCTGATGCAGAAGGCGCTGGCGATCTGGCCGCTGCCGGAAACTGATTTCCAACCAGAAGAAAAGCAGATAGATTCGTATTCTCTGGATGACGATGTGGATTTGAGTGGTCGAGATATTGTCCGTTTTGGTTATAAAAATACAGAGCAGCCAGTTACCAGCTGGATTGATATGATGGAGCAAATTTTGAAAATTCTCCATGCAGAGGATAAATCCGTGTTATCAAGGTTGGCGTATTCCACCGATGATACAAATGATTTGAATGTGTATGTAAGCAACAAACCACAGGATTTGCGAAATGCGCTTGAAATTGATACGGATATTTTTGTTGAGAGAAATACCAGCACATCCACTAAAATCTCCATGCTGCGTAAATTCTTTAAAGCATACGGTGCAAACGAAGCAGATCTGGTGTTCTATCTCAAAGACTCTAACGTGGATACCGCAGCGCAAGAAGCAGGTACAAGATATGAACTGCGGCGCAGATATTGGGCATTTGCACTGCCGTATATCCAGCAGGCGCATGACGACGGAACTGGTCGAGGATGCTTCTCTGGATGCACAACCTCCAAAGAGAATTGGCTGAGCGGCTTTTTCGGAATTGGCGGATTTAATATTTCCTGTATTGCCAACTACAATCGGGCAAGGGTGGATTTAACCTTGGCAAACGCCAGCAAAGAGCGAAACAAAGAAGCGTTTGATTATTTGTTCGGCCATAAAGCTGAAATTGAAGCGACGCTGGGAAGTTCGGTTGAGTGGCTTCGGAGCGATAATACAAAGGGATCTTATATTCTTGTTCGTTTGGAAGGCGTTAGTATTGAAAATGAGGCCGACTGGACCCAGATGGCAAAATTCCACGCGGAATGGAGCAAGAAGTTCTATGATGCATTTGTTCCCTATCTAAAGCAAAAATACTAAGGTGGTATAAACCCATGAGCAATTTAACAGGATTTGTAAAACGGCTGCGCGACATCATGCGCAACGACGCTGGCATTAACGGTGACGCACAGCGTATTGAGCAGATTGCGTGGATGCTGTTTTTGAAGGTGTACGACGCAAAGGAGCAGGACTGGGAATTCGAGGACGAGGAATATCAATCCATCATCCCTGAGAAATGTCGCTGGCGGAACTGGGCCCATGATGATAAATCCGGCGCCGCCCTCACCGGTGAGAAGCTGCTGAATTTCGTCAATAATACACTGTTCCCAGTGTTGAAAGGCAATGATACAAAGGATGCTGACGGCAAAACCCTGATTCCCGGAATTAAGGTTGATTCCACTACCCCTATCAGCAAAGCCATTGTGCAGACCACCTTTGCCGATGCTAATCAGTACATGAAGGACGGCGTGCTGCTGCGGCAAGTGCTCAATGTCATTGACGAGCTGGATCTCAGTGACTATGAGGAGAGCCATGCCTTCGGTGAGATTTACGAGACCATTCTGAAAGAGCTGCAAAGCGCCGGTTCTGCTGGTGAGTTCTATACGCCCCGTGCTGTCACCGACTTTATGGCCCAGGTCGTCAAACCCCAGATTGGCGAGACCATGGCCGACTTTGCCTGCGGCACCGGTGGTTTTATCATCAGCTGGCTCAATCAGCTGCAAAAGCGCATCAAGAGCACCGCAGATGCGGATAAGTACAGCAACTCCATCTACGGTATCGAAAAAAAGCAGTTTCCCTATATGCTGTGCATTACTAATCTGTTGCTGCACGGGCTGGATGTCCCCCGCGTTTACCACGACAATTCCCTGACGCGAGATGTGCTGGACTAT
>CALXSV010000215.1 GCA_944391235.1 uncultured Clostridia bacterium
TGCCGGCCCGGTACCCCGGACGCTGCTCCCCATGGCGGCCCTCGATGACCTGGTCGGTGCCTTGGTCTTTTTCTCCGTTGTCGCCGTTGTCTCTGCCCAGCTCTCCACGGAGGGTATTTCTATCCCTGTGATGTTGTTTTTGGTGTTCCTGCCGGTCTTTATCGGCGTCGCCACCGGTTTTATAACCGGGAAAATACTCCAGCATACCAGGACCCGGGGCTGTACTCTGACGGTCATGCTGCTGATGCTGGTGGTTTCCGCAGGGATTGGCTTTGCCATCAATAGTGTGCTGTCCAACCCGATACTGAACTTTATGCTCATTGGCATGGCTTACTCCACAGTGTTCGCCAATATGGTGACCAAGGAGCAACTGGATGATATGATGCGGGTGATGAATCCGGTCATCAGCTTTGCTCTGATCGTTGCGATTTTGAATTTAGGGGCACCTCTGGATTACCATCTAATCTTCGGCGCGGGCCTCTACACAGCTGTCTACATCATTGCCAGAGCCATAGGGAAGTACAGCGGGGCATGGTTTGGAGCCACTGTCACTCATGCTCCCGATACAGTCCGAAAGTATCTGGGCTTCACCTTGCTGCCCCATTCTGGGGTATCTCTGGTCTTTACCAGCATCGCAGTCTCCATCTTGGCGGGGCCGGCCCCTGAGTGTGCCTCCATTATCCAAGGGACCATTGCAGCGGCAGCTGTCATTAATGAGGTGATTGCTGTTTTCATGGCGAAAAAGGGCTTTGAATGGGCTGGAGAGCTGTATAAGGCGAAGGGAGGCGTTACGGTATGATCCAGGAAGAGCGAAAGGAACGCAGCCGCCAGGAAATTTTCCGGGCAGCTCGGGAAGAGTTTGGCAGCCGAGACTACGGTCAGGTCAATATGGAGAGCATCTGCAAAAATCACGGTATCTCCAAGGGGATGATGTACCACTATTTTTCCAACAAAGATGAGCTGTTTCTCCTGTGCGTGGAGCGGACTTTCACAGAACTGAGCACCTATCTGGAACAGGAGATACCCAGCCAAATAGAAGGCGACGTATCTACCGCCATACAGAAATTCTTTCTGGCTCGGGAGGTTTTTTTCCAGTCTCGCCCCAGGGAAAAGACGATTTTTGAAAACGCCTTGATCTATCCCCCAAAACATCTGATAGCCCAGATTCAAACCCTGCACGCTCCCCTTCGGGAATTAAACCGGAGGTTTCTCTTGGAGTTGGTGCCCAAAATGCCCACGCGTCCTGGTCTGGAACGGGATGAGATCATCCGCTATCTGGAGGGGGTGGGCTGCCTGTTCCGAACCATAATCGCTTATGGCAGGGAGGAGGGAGATATCCGGGATTTACATACCATGATGGCAGCGGGAGAAAAATTGGTGGATATGGTGCTCTTTGGAATTTTTCTGCAGCCTCCTTTGACTCAAACCGAGCAGCCCGGCGTCAAATATCCAGAAAATAAAGAAAGAGCATAACCCATGAAACGAAACGCATAAGGTAAGCGCGCCCACCACAATATTTCTGTGGTGGGCGCGCTATCTCTGTGTTTTTACAGCAATGTCCCCGTAAACGCATCCTCTTGTTCTTTACATGGTAATTATGCCATGAAATCGGCAAGCCATTGCTGCACAGCATTTTCCAGATTATGAAATTTTGTTTGCGCCTGCTCTCTGCTGTTTGCATGTACGGAGACATACACTTTCAGCTTGGGCTCTGTTCCAGAGGGCCGGAAAACAAGGCTACCCTGTGGCAATTCAAAATATAGTACATCTGCCGCAGGCAGGCCCAGGGCATCTTCACGGCCGCTCGACAAATCGCGTCGGAACCCGCTTTGATAATCCCGCACCGCGATAATCTTTTCCCCGGCAATGGTTGAGGGAAACTGCTGCCGCAATGCGGTAACGGTATGCTTGATTTGCGCAATACCCGCTCGTCCTTCCCGGGTGATGGAGATGACGCGTTCCTCAAAATACCCGTACTGGGCATATATATCTTGCAGCGCATCAAATAGGGTTTTGTTGTATTGGTTGTAGTAGCAAGCTGCTTCCGTTACCAGCATGGCAGCGATGCATGCATCCTTATCGCGCAGGAATGTACCAGCCAGAAAACCATAGCTTTCTTCAAAGCCAAATATGAAGTGCCCCTGGCCGCTTTCCTGGCTGAGACGGATTTGCTCGGCAATATATTTAAAGCCGGTTAATACATTGCGCATTTCAACCCCGTGTGCTGCCGCAATGGCATCAGCCAGAGGCGAGCTGACAATCGATTTTACCACAAAGGCATCAGGGGGTGTTTGTCTAGTAGACAGCAGATATTCCAGGAGCAAACAGCCAATCTGATTGCCGGTAAGCAGGGTAAACTGACTATCATGTTTCCGCACGGCTACGCCCAGACGGTCGCAGTCTGGATCGGTGGCCAAAATGAGATCTGCTTTATGCTGATTGGCCAGGGGAATAGCCAAGTCAAAGGCTTCCTGGTTTTCCGGATTGGGCGCAGAGACAGTAGGGAAATTGCAGTCTGGAGCACGCTGCTGTTCTACGACAAAAAGGTTTTCTACGCCCAGCTCTGTCAGTACGCTGCATACCGATTTCAGCCCGGAGCCGTGCAGCGGTGTGTAGACAATATGAACTTGCCGCGCTTTGTCACGCAACCATATGGCATCCCGGCAGAGCGTTTTTACCTGCTCATAGTAAGCGCGGTCCAGCTCCTCACCAATATAGTGCAGATATCCGCTGGCCAAGGCCGCTTCCTCCGTGATGGTAGCGATAGAAAAAGGGTCCTCTATTGCATTGATCTGCTCAATAATGGCGTCTGCACCGGCGTTAGCGATCTGTCCACCATCTGCTCCGTATACCTTGTAACCGTTGTATTTTGCTGGATTGTGACTGGCAGTAATGACTACGCCTGCTGCACAGTGTAGCTGTAGCACTGTAAAGCTGAGCTGCGGTACGCTGGTTAGCTTATCGTACAAATAGGCATGTACCCCATTGGCAGCCAGTGTGAGCGCTGTTTCTTTGGCGAACAGGGCAGAGTTACGGCGAGAGTCATAAGCAATTGCTACGCCAGCCTGCGCCTGGCCGGTGTGTAACAGATAGTTGGCCAGCCCCTGACTTGCCCGACGCACGGTAAATACATTGATCATATTTGTGCCCAATCCAATTACGCCGCGCATACCTGCTGTACCAAACTCTAGCCAGCGGTAAAAGGCTTCCTGTCTGGCCGCTGCATCGCTTTCATAGGCTTTTAGCTCTTCTTCGTACTCTGTACCGGCCAGATTCTTTTTCCATGTCTCATATACCGCTTGGTAATCCGTCATACTTCTCCTCCCACAACATATCTTCTACCAGTTGCAATAGTTGGGCGCTGCCTTCTCTACTCATTGCGGAGAAAGGAATAATGCTTTGTTTGGAAATATTCAGTGTTTCTGCAATTTGTTTCAGGGCTGCGGCACGGGTGTTTTTGCTTATCTTATCCACCTTATTGGCGATGACCGTGACCTCCATGCCGTAGTTTTGCAGCATTTTATGCATGGCTATGTCCTGCTCGCTGGGTTTGTGCCGGATATCCACCAACTGCCAGCACCTAGATACATGACCATGATCCAGGTATTCCTTCATCATACGCAGCCAGTTGTCCCGCTCGGTTTTCGATACTTTGGCATAGCCATAGCCGGGTAAATCTACAAAGTACCAGGCCGCAGGAATTGCCTGCGGCTGTGGCGTATCTACTGCATCCCGAATCAGGCCAGCTTCAACCCGGTAAAAGTTTAGCAAACGCGTTTTTCCCGGCGCAGAACTGGTTCGAGCCAAATTCTTACGATTGATCAGCACGTTTATCATAGAGGATTTTCCCGCATTGGAGCGGCCAAACATGGCGATCTGTGGCAAGAGCTCTTCTGGATACTGTGCCGCTTTCACTGCTGATGCAGCTAAAGCGGCATTTTTTATTTTTAACATAAGCTATTTCCTGCCTGCTATTTTTCTATAGCCAGCGCAAAGACCTCGCTGACGTGCTCCACGGGGTGGAAAATCATTTTTTCACGAATGTCCTCGGGTAAATCCTCCAAATCCTTCATACATTCCTTGGGCAGAATAATCTCCTTGATGCCATTGCGCCAGGCTGCCAGCATTTTTTCTTTGATGCCGCCTACCGGCAATACCAGGCCGTGCAGGGTAATCTCTCCGGTCATGGCTATATCCCCACGCACCTTACGCCCGGAGAACTGAGAGGCCAGTGCTGTGGCAATGGTAATGCCGGCGGAAGGTCCATCCTTCGGCACAGCGCCTTCTGGTACGTGAATATGCAGATCAACCTTTTCTTCTACATTATCTGGTATTTTAAACTGTTTGCCTACGGAGCGCAAATAGGTGTAAGCGGTTTGCGCGCTTTCCCGCATGACATCCCCAAGCTGGCCGGTAATGGTAAATTTTCCCTTTCCTGGTATGGTCTGGATTTCGATTTGTAGCAGTTCACCGCCGATTTCCGTCCAAGCTAGGCCGGTGGCTACGCCCAGTTTGGCACTTTTTTGCAGTTTATCGTCCAGATAACGGGCTGTACCTAAATAGTAGGTAAGGTTTTTGTCTGTTACGCGGAATGGCGGCTCTTCGCCACTGACGATATCTCGTGCTGTGCGGCGGCAGACTTTTGCGATGCGCCGTTCCAGCTCGCGCACTCCAGCCTCACGTGTATAGCTGCGAATAATGGCACGAATCCCAGGTGCGGTAATACTCAGCTGATTTTTGGCAATACCATGCTCCTGCATTTGCTTGGGGATAAGGTGTCGCTTGGCTATATTGAATTTTTCAACGTCCGTATAGCTGCTGACCTCAATAATCTCCATTCTATCCTGCAGGGGGCGCGGAATATTGCTGCGGTAATTGGCCGTAGTAATAAACATAATTTTGGACAGGTCGTAGGGAACCTCCAGATAGTGGTCGGCAAAGGTGTTGTTCTGCTCAGGATCTAGCGCTTCCAGCAGGGCAGAGGTAGGGTCGCCATGAATATCTGAGGCTAGCTTATCTATCTCATCCAGCAAAAACAGCGGGTTGATGACCCCGGCATTCTTCATGTTGGCGATAATGCGTCCGGGCATAGCACCTACATAGGTACGGCGGTGGCCACGAATTTCCGCCTCATCCTTGACGCCGCCTAAGCTCATGCGTATAAATTCTCGTCCTGTTGCACGGGCAATGCTGCGCGCCAGAGAGGTTTTACCTACGCCAGGCGGCCCGACTAGACAGAGAATAGGACCCTTTAAATTTTGTTTGAGCTGGCACGCTGCTAGATATTCTAGAATACGCTCTTTCGGCTTTTCCAGACCATAGTGATCCTCGTTCAGTATGCGTTCCGCTAACTGGATGTCGTGATTTTCCGGGCTTTCCTTATGCCAGGGCAAATCCAGTATGGTATCCAGATAGTTGGCGATTACCATGCCCTCTGCAGCCATAGGCGGCGTTTTTTCCAGGCGCTTTAATTCAGCAGTGAATTTTTCCATGACATAGTCAGGTAAACCGCACTCCTGCGCTTTAGCTCGATACTGTGCAGCCTCAGACAGGCGGTCTTCGTTCTCGCCCAGCTCTTCCTGGATAACCTTAAGTTGCTCGCGCAAATAGTATTCCTTTTGCGTTTTCTCTACCTGCTTGCGTACCTTTTCCGCAATATTTTGCTCCAGTGAGAGAATCTCGGCCTCTCTGGTTAAAAACTCAATCGTTTTTTCCATGCGGCTGGCTACAGTAAGAATTTGCAGCAAGTACTGGTGCTCGGATAGAGAAATAGGCAGCAACTCTGCTATCATGTCTACGATATTGCTGTAATTTTCTACTCTGGATAGGGTAAGCAGGCACTCTGAGGGTAGACGCGGCGAGCGTTTGACGTAGGCCTCAAAACCCTCTTTCAATACGCGGGCATAGGCCTCCATCTCCTTATCAGAAGCGCCGTTGACCTCTGTCAAAGACATGATTTCCGCTGTGATAAAGGGATCATGACTGACGATATGCAGTAGGCGCGCCCGATATAAACCCTCTGCCAGCAGGCGGACCGAGCCGCCGGGCAGCTTGAGAAACTGGCGCACTCTGGCTACTACGCCTATCTCATACAAATCATCGATATCCGGATCATCCACATGAGCGTCCCGTTGCGTGACCAGAAAGATGAGCTCATTGTCTGTGTCCAGAACATGCTCAATAGCATTGACACTGCGCTCTCGTCCTACATCAATATGCGATATGTTTGCTGGAAATACCGTTACGCCACGCAGGGGCATCATGGGAATTGTCATCCATTCGCTCTTGCTGGTCGGCTCTAATTCAGCCTGTATTGCTTTTTCATAATCCATATATGTATACCTCATCGGTTCATTCTATGTATAGTTATATACAATAATATATTATAACATAGCCTGTCAACGTGCACCATGGATAGAATTAGGAAAAGCATAGAAAATGGGCGAACCAAACCGGCTCGCCCATACGCGCCCTCATGTCTGCCACGGCAGCGTCATAACATTTCGCCGCTGGGTATTGGGTTGCTTAAGCCGTTTCGTCCTGAGAATCCGGTGCAGGCAGCCGCGGCTGTTCTTCCTTCCGCAGCAATTGCGGCAGAGCTTTCTTTTCAACAACGTCCTGGTTGATGATGCATTTGTGGATATCCTGACGAGCCGGCGTTTCAAACATAACGTCCAGCAGCATGGTTTCCAGAATCGCACGCAAACCACGCGCACCTGTTTTGCGCTCCAGCGCCTCATGGGCGATTGCCCGAATCGCGCCATCGGTAAACTCCAACTCAGTTTCATCCAGCTCAAACAGCTTTTTATACTGTTTGATGAGCGCATTTCGTGGCTCTGTCAGCACCCGTACCAAAGCATCTTCATCCAGCCCTTCCAGGGTAACGATAATGGGCAGACGACCGACGAATTCCGGGATGAGCCCAAACTTGAGCAAATCCTCAGGTAGTACCTGCTTGAGAATGGCCGGATCCTTGCTTTCCTTCTTGCTTTTGATCTCCGAGCCAAAGCCCATCATGTTTTTACCCATACGGTTGGAGATAATGGATTCAATGCCATTGAAAGCACCGCCGCAGATGAAGAGGATGTTGGTGGTATCGATTTGCAGGCATTCTTGGTGGGGATGCTTGCGTCCTCCCTGTGGAGGTACAGAGGCAATGGTTCCTTCCAGAATTTTAAGCAGCGTCTGCTGTACGCCTTCACCTGAAACATCTCTGGTTATGCTGGGATTTTCCGACTTGCGGGCAATTTTATCGATTTCGTCTATATAAACTATGCCGGTTTGGGCACGCTCAATATCAAAATCTGCTGCCTGAATCAGCTTGAGCAGGATATTTTCCACATCCTCGCCCACATATCCCGCTTCGGTTAGGGATGTCGCATCTGCCACCGCAAAGGGTACTTGCAAAATGCGCGCCAAGGTTTCGGCAAGCAGGGTTTTGCCGCAGCCTGTTGGTCCCAGCATAATAATATTGCTTTTTTGCAGCTCAACATCATCAAATTCACCCTGATGCGCAATTCGTTTATAGTGGTTATAGACTGCGACTGCGAGATTTTTTTTGGCCTGCTCCTGGCCGATTACATACTGATCCAGGATTTCCTTGATTTCAGTGGGCCGCGGGATATTGCTCAAATCTCCCAGTATACCTTCTTCCTCTGGCTCATTATTAAAAAGAATATCCTCTTCAATAATGTCATTGCACAGCTCTATGCACTCGTTGCAGATATATGCGCCGGGGCCGGCTATCAATTTCACTACCTGATCCTGCGTTTTGCCGCAAAAAGAGCAGCGTGGCATATTGTTGTCAATTTTGACCATTCTGATCCTCCGTTATTTTTGACAGGAGATTATCTGCGTGGTTCAACCACCTTGTCTATAATTCCATATTCTTTGGCTTCTGCAGCGCTCATAAAGAAATCGCGCTCCGTATCTCTGGCAATTTTGTCCAGCGGCTGTCCAGTGCGCTCTGCCAAAATTTTATTAATTTCATCACGCATGCGCAGGATACGGCGGGCATGGATTTCAATATCCGTTGCTTGTCCTTGTGTGCCACCCAGCGGCTGATGAATCATAATTTCGCTATTCGGCAAAGCCAAACGTTTTCCTTTTGCGCCGGCGTTTAACAGAAAGGCGCCCATGCTGGCTGCCATGCCTACGCAAATGGTCGATACATCGCAGCGCAGATACTGCATGGTATCATAAATCGCCATACCGGAGGTAATGGAGCCGCCGGGGCTGTTGATGTACAGGCGTACATCTTTATCCGGATCTTCTGCCTCCAGAAACAGCATTTGTGCTATGATCAGATTTGCTACCTGATCATTAATTTCGCTGCCTAAAAAGATAATACGATCCTTTAGCAGGCGCGAATAAATATCATAGGAACGCTCGCCATGATTTGTTTGTTCTACTACCATAGGGACGAGGAGACTCATTCTTATCACTCCTTTAATATAGTTTGATAACTTGTTTTTTATTCGTAGATTAATGAAAGGCGGGCATACACTAGATGTATACCCGCCCCCGTATGCTGATATACCGGGATTATTCTGCGTCTTTGCTTTCTTCTTCGACTGTATCCGCAGCGGCGCTTTCCTGCGAATCACTCGCTTCGGCATCCGTCTGTTTTTGTGCCTCCTGAATTCTGCTGGCAATAGCGGCAGCCTCAGTGGTACGTTTGGCATACTCTTCCTGACTTACGTACTCGTCGGTAACAATGGCGGTATCATAAATCAGGTCTGCTGCTTTCTGCATATGCATGCTGTTGATGAAGTCTTCCAGCGCACCGTTCTGATACAGCATCATCTGGATTTGTTCTCCATCCAGACCATAGGCTTTGCCCAGCTTATCGAATTCAGCCTTCAATTCTTCTTCGCTCAGTCGAATATCTTCCTTTTTCATGATCTCGGTAACGATCATTTCGCGTTTGACATTCATCAGCGCGCGTTCGCGGTAGGTATCGCGCAGCTCTTCCATGGAGCCGCCCGTCTGGCTGATATAATCCTCGATTTTGATACCTTCTTGCGCCATATTGTTTTTAATATCGCCAACCAGCATATCGAGCTGCTGCTCTACCATGACCGGGGGGACGTCCATCTCGCTGGTTTCGATAACTTTTAGCAGTACGGTACTGCGGGCCTGATTGGTGGCCTGCTCCTTGCTCTGCTCCAACAGGCGCTCTTTTACTTCTGCGCGCAGCTCTTCCAGCGTGTTTGCAGTTTCACTGGCCTGCTCAATAAATTCGGGATCAGTCAACTCCAAGCGAACCTTTTTATTGATCTGCTGTACAGTGACTTCAAATTCCACCGCAGCGCCGGCTAGTTCAGCAGCATGGTAATCGGCGGGGAAGGTAAGCGGGATTACCTTTGTTTCATGCGCCTTCATACCAACAATCGCTTCCTCAAAGCCGGGGATAAAGCTATGGCTGCCGATTTCCAACTGATAATTTGTAGCTGTGCCGCCTTCAAAGGCAACACCGTCCTTGGTTCCCTTATAATCGATGGTAACGATATCGCCTTCGCCAACAACATCGTCTTCCAGAGCTGCTTTCATGGAGGAGTAGCGGTCACGCAACTCTTCCAACGCCTCGTCTACAGCCTGATCATCGACATCAATAATTACACGGGTAACGGGCAGTTCTTTATACTGACCCAGTTTGACTTCTGGGTACACCGTAACGGTAGCGGTGAAGCATAGCGGTTCGCCAGCTTTCATGGTAACGATGTCTACTTCCGGTTTGGTGCAGGGAAGAACGCCGCTTTCCTGCAATGCTTTGCCATAAGCGTCATTCATAATGTCTTCGCTGGCCTCAACCAGGATAGCGTCTTTGCCAACATAATTTTCTAACACCGGACGCGGAATCTTACCTTTACGGAAGCCGGGGATGCGTACCTGCTGTGCAAGTTTTTTGCAAGTAGCCGCCAAAGCTGGTTCCATATCTTCGAGAGAGACCTCGATGGTCAGAACTTTTTGATATTTTTCGCCTTCACTTACCTGAAAATTCATGGTATTCCTCCTAAACATATTGCTGAATACCCAAGGCACATCAAAAAATGGCGAACGGATTCAGCCTAAAGGATTTATATTCTCTATATGGAGAGGAACTCCTTTTTTAATCGAAAAATTTTTCACAGGGATAAGTTGATTTCACTCCTGTTGTATGATAAAATAGATAAGCAATGCAAGATATGCGGGCGTGGCGGAATTGGCAAACGCGCCAGACTTAGGATCTGGTGGAGCGATCCCTGCAGGTTCAAATCCTGTCGCCCGCACCACTTGTATACCCACTGTTTTCCAGGCTATCTGCGGGAGGAATTTATGGCATCTGATTCTCAGCGCATGTCTAAAGAAGAAAAGAGACAGGCTAGAATAGAGCGACAGAACGAGAGACTGGCTAAGTATCAGGAAAAGCAGCAGGCCAAACAGCCGCGTGCCCGCAAAAAAATATTGCCTGAATCTTGGGGTAAGTATGTTGTGCCCGCAGTCCTGATTATCTGGTTGATTCTGACCTTTTCCGGCTCGGTGAGCATCCGCTATAATGAGGAAAGCTTTGATGTTAAGGCCTTTGTAAAAACGGCTAATGTTGCATACGAGAATATAACCAGTGTGGAGTATTATAGCGCTGCGGAAAGCGGTACGCTTGATCAGGGACGTATGCAGGGCTTTCTTGGGCTCGATACGCTGCGTCTTAAGGCTGGTACATACGATGGAGGCGATTTGTCCTCTATGGAGAAATATGCGGGTTTTGGCAATTATCAGCTATATGCAGATTCCCGCTATAAAGGTGATTATGTTCTTTTTACCGTATGGGATACGGTTTATGAGGTGGATACGCTGTACGCCATTGGCGCAAAGACAATTGACGTACAGGAATTGTACGATACTATTGTGGAAAAAACGGGACTTTAATCTTTTCGTGATTGGTAGTCTGCCCTGTTTGCATGGGGCAGACTTTTTCTATGCCGTTTGGCGCTACCTGATGCCGCTAGTCCCACTGCAAATAACCGCGCTCAATGGCAATATTTTGATCGTCCAAATTCATGACACGGAAGCAGGCGCTCTCTGGTGCTGTTCGCCATAGCCTCAGCTCAATTTCTGCACCTGGATAAACCACGTTACGCATCTCTGCCCCTAATTTGCGTACTCGCTCCGGCTGGTTGGGCAGCAGAGCGGTAATAGCCACACGCAGCGCAATCCCTAGCGTGCACATGCCCTGCATGATGGCGCCTCTTCTACCCTGAGCACGCATCAGCGCATCATCCACATGGCCGATATTGGTATCTCCGCATAAACGGTAAAGCAGGTGTTGCTCTGTGCCAATATGTAGGCGATGTGTCAAATCCGGCGGGTTTTGCGGTATGGAAAGCGGTTTCCTCGTATAAGGCGCGGCATCGGGGGCTTGGTAGCCACGGAAATAGACGTCTCCAATATTGGTAAAAACCGGCTGTCCCTCTGCCGTGCTGGCTGTTAAGGTACTGCGTAGTACAATACCTTTTCCTCGGTGGTTGAACAGATCTGTGATAGTATCCCGCATGTGAAAGCAGTCTCCATAGGGATTGAGCGGTTGGTGGAGAATCAAATCGTGCGCCATATGCAGGGCTCGCATGGCGTTAAGCCCTACTTGCATGGGAGCTGGTTGTGGAAGCCTTCTTTCCGGAGTCCAGCCAAAGGTGCCCCAGTAGGGGACCAGTGCAAAACAGGGTAGAATGCGCAAATCCTTTTCATATAAATACGCTATGTCCTGCTGCGACGCGCCCACTGCAAGCGCGTACAGGGCTGCATCACGCCAGGTGTAGCGAAAGGTCTGCTCACCTTGGCAAAAGCCGACCAAATCCCGGCTAACGTTCTCCATGGGTTTCTCCTTTCCCTCTTACCGATTAAAGAAACTGCGTTGCTCGTTTTAGGGCCTGTTCTGCCTGTTGCATATAGTTTTTGACGATCTCTGCCGCCGGACGAATTTCGCGCAGTTGCTCAATGGCCTGTCCCGCGTACATAAAGCCGCTTTCCGTCTCGCCCAGAACCGAGGTACGATAGTTGACATGGGAAAAGAAATCTAAAAGCGCTTGCTCGGAAGGATGGGTGGCTTCCAGCTCCTGATAATCACGGAAGAACTTTTCCCCGATGCCGCGCGATACGCCGGCTCTACTGCCATATTTGCCGACCAGATGCACATCGCTGCCCTTTGCCTGGCGAACTGCCTCTTTGGCTTGGGGATGTGTGTCGCACTCTTCCGCTAATAAAAAGGCGGTGCCGATTTGTACGCCCTCTGCACCCATAATCAGTGCAGCTGCCAGCCCGCGGCCATCGGAGAGACCGCCTGCGGCAACGATTGGAATGGACACTTGAGGAAGCACGTCCGTAAGTAGGGACATGGTGGTCATTTCGCCGACATGACCGCCGCTTTCCATTCCTTCTATTACAATCGCATCCACGCCGGCTTGCTCTGCACCCAAAGCCGCGCGCAGGTTTGGTACAACGGAAAAGACCAGGATTTCCTGTTCATGCAGCTTTTGTATGGTATCGGGACGCGGCTTGCCAGCGCTAAAGCTGACAAAGCGTGGTTTAAGCTCTAAGCAGGCGGCAGTCAGTTCTGATGCGGTGCGCATGGGCAGGGGAATATTAACGCCAAAAGCAGCTTGGGTAAGGCTGTGTGCCAATAGAATCTCTTTACGCAGCCATGCCACATCACGTCCTCCGCTGGCGATGATGCCTGCAGCGCCTGCATTGCTTACTGCTGCGGCCAGTGCCGCACCTGAGTTCAAGGCCATACCCCCTTGCAGCAGGGGATAACGAATGTTTAACAGCTTGGTTAATCTGGTTTCCATAGCTTTACCTCCTTATCTAAGTCTGCATTTATCTACAATATCTATATTAATTCTTTGCTGGTAGAGCCTTCTCCTTTATAGCGCCCTAGATAAATACATTTGGGCGGTTTACAAAAGATGTATGATGATAATAGAAAACCCCTTACAGGACAAGCTTTCCTAATAAGGGGTTTTTCTATTGTTGTGGACGGGAAAAGAAAAAATCCGACTATTATTAGTCGGAACCTTCTGCAAATTTAATTTTTCAGTATACATCCGAACAGGCCATTAGTAAAAATAAATTGGCCATGTTCGGATTATATTGCTTTGGTGAGCCATCGGCGACTCGAACGCCGGACACCCTGATTAAAAGTCAGGTGCTCTACCTGCTGAGCTAATGGCTCATATTTATTTGATGTGGCTGGGGTGGTAGGATTCGAACCTACGAATGTCGACTCCAAAGGCCGATGCCTTACCGCTTGGCTACACCCCAAAGAATAGTTTGGGGTGGATGAAGGGGATCGAACCCTCGAGTGCCGGAGCCACAATCCGGTGCGTTAGCCGCTTCGCCACATCCACCACGCGCGAAAACTATCATAGCATAGTTGACGCTTGCTGTCAAGAAAAATATTATTTTTCACAACATAAAATCACAGGTGCTGGGGTCGGGCAGGATAAAATGCGACACTGGCGAAATTATAACACAGTCTTTTGTCGAAGGCAAGCATATTTTTTCTTTATTTGACCGTTATTGTTTTGTAAATGGAGGCATTGCCATGCTTAGTCGCGATGGTTCAGCGCGGTACGAAAAGTTGATGGCCAACCGGCGGCTGGTGGCTCTTATTGCCGTATTCCTGCTTGTGCTGGGCGCTGTTGTGGGTTTCCGTTATGGCATTTACATAACTGCGCAGGAGCAGGATTCGCAGCTATTGGCTTTGGATGGAAAGCAAGATGCAGATTCGGCGTCTCTTACTGAAATTGCCGTGCATATTAAGGGTGCGATAGCCGCTCCTGGTCTATATTATTTTTCCTCCGGGCAAAGAGTAGCGGATGCCATTGAAGTAGCCGGCGGCGCTTTACCCACAGCAGATCTGGAGCAAATCAATCTGGCTGCCTATTTAACAGATGCTTCGCAGTTGCATGTGCCGGAGCGTGTGGAGGAAGATTCTGCATCCGTAGACACGGCGAATCCGGCTGCTGAGGCGGAGAAAAACGATTATGCAGCTGCTTCTTCAGAGAAGGAGAGCGCTACCAGCAAGATAAATATCAATACTGCTACTGCCCAGCAGTTGCAGCAACTTTCCGGGATTGGTGAGGTGAAGGCTGCGGCTATTGTTGCCTATCGGGAAAGCAATGGCAATTTTACTGATATCTCGCAGATAACGAGGGTTTCCGGAATTGGGAATGCAACGTATGAAAAAATCAAAGACTACATTTCAGTGGAATAGCCTGATTCCTTCTGCCCTGTGCGGTCGGCCTTTGCTGCCTTTGGCTTTGGCCTTGATCGTGGGTATTCTTATTGAAAGTGGGCGGCGCATGCTTAGCCTGCCTATCAGCGCTATCCTTATAGCGGCCGTATTTGCAGCGGCCGCTGTTTTGTTGTGCGCATTGACCCGCCTGCGCTATTGGCAACCGCTGCTTTTGCTTATGCTGGCGCTGGGCATTGTGCTGTGCGCAGGCGAATATGCTGCCTTGTCTGCTTGGCCATATGGGGATGGTGACCGCGTACAGCTTACTGGACGGGTGCTTACGCTAAATACCGGAGAAGATGATCGTTATAGCCTGCGGCTGTCTGTGGAAACACTCGATGGACAACCCTTTGACTGTGCGGATGTTATGGTTTATGCGCAGGGGCAAGCACCTGCGTACGGAAGTACAGTGGCTGTAACCGGAGAGTGCTATATCGCACAGGAATACCAGAATGCCGGTAGCTTTTCTTATAACCGGTACTTGCGTCAGCAGGGAATTTGTGCCACTGTATCCACGTATTATGATGGTCAGGTTACACTTGTCCATACGGGACCCCGCTTTTCGCTGTTGCAGGTGGGTGCATGGCTACGATCTGGCTTTCAACAGGCTGCCGCCTCTTTACCCCGTGAACAGCAGGGACTGTTGTACGGTGTTTTCCTGGGCGATAGTAGTGGGATAAACGATCAGTATTATGATGCTATGCAGCTCTCGGGTATGCTGCATCTGTTTGCCGTATCTGGGCTGCATGTTGGCTATATTGCCAGCATTGCCCTTATTCTGGGTGGTAAGGGTTTTATGCACCGCCGCCGCAGATTTACGCTCACCATGCTGCTGCTTCTGCTTTATGTTAGTATGACCGGTCTTTCCGCTTCCATTTTGCGTGCTTCTGTTATGATTCTATTGCTGCTTCTGTCAGATTTGCTGGTGGAAAATTCAGATCCGGTGAGCGCTCTGGCACTGGCGGCCATATTATGCCTGCTCGTTCGTCCTTTATGGCTCTTTTCCGCAGGCTTTCAACTTTCCTTCGTCGCAGTTTGCGGCCTGCTTGCGCTGACGCCTTTGCTTACTCGCTTATTTGCCCCACGTCGCCTTGGGCAATCCTTCGCTGCTGCCATAGCAGCCTCCATTGCGACCATGCCCTTGATTGTCTATTACTTTGGCTATGTCTCCTGGGCCGGCTGGTTGTTGTCTCCCTTAGCTGTCTTGGCAGCAGGTTTGGCGGTAGCGCTGTGCTTTATTGCCACGCCAGTCGCTGTTTTCCTGCCTACGGTGGCTGGCTTTCTCTTGCAGATGGCCGGCTTGATCATGGCCTTTTTGGCTGAGGTCGCCTCCTGGGCAGCCAGCCTGCCTTTTATGTCCAGTTTAATCGGTCGCGTTTCTTTACCTTTTGTGCTATGCTTTTATGTCTTTTTGCTTTTCTGGCCTTGGCTGTTACAGCATTGTAGCAAGCGTGTTGCGGTATTGGCCTTGAGTGCAGTTACGTTACTGTTTGTCCTTGCGCCGCGCCTCAGCCATAACAGGGCCTTTTTATCTGGTCAGGTCCGTGCGGAAGTTGTCTTTCTGGACGTTGGGCAAGGCGATTGCGCTTTTATCCGTACCGCTGATGGTCGAACCGTATTGATCGATGGAGGTGGTAACCTGTGGTCTCCCGGCAGCATTGGCAATTATGTTGTCCTGCCTTACCTGCGTAGCCAAGGCGTTACACAGCTCGATCTGATAGTCAGCAGCCACCCGGATGCAGACCATTGCGACGGCTTGCTGACCGTATTGGATAAGTTGCCTGTGTCCACGCTGCTGTATGCGGATTGTTTTGATAATGCGTTACAAAGCAGCTTACTGGCAGCTGCACAACGAAATGGCAGCACCCTGATGCCAGCGCGTGCAGGCACTACATACCGCTTGGGAGATTCTCTACTCTTTCGGGTATATTCACCTGCACAGCAGGTAGTGCTGGATGAAAATGACGCTTCTCTTGTGGTGGAAGTCAGTTGCGGAGAGGTAGATTTTCTTTTTACCGGTGATGCTACTGGCACTATCCTTGCAGATTTGCAGGCAACATACGATATTGAGGCGGAAATCGTCAAGCTGCCGCACCATGGCAGCAAAACCGGCTATGATGAAGATTTTTATGCGCATACCGGCGCCAAGGCGCTTGTGATTAGTGTGGGTGCAGAAAATAGCTATGGCCATCCGGCGGATATCGTGGTAGAATACTGGCAGGATAAAGCAGAGTTGTACCGTACGGATGAGGATGGCGCGATTCACGTTTATACGGATGGTAGCAGCTGGACAATTTATACGGAGAATTGATATGAAATCTTTGCAGCAGAGCTTGGCGCTGGGTATGACCATGCCTGTGTATATATTTTGTGGGAATGACGCCTATCTGATGGAGCAGGCCTTGCATCAATTAAGCGAGGTCGTGAACCCAGGCGGCAATCCCTGGAATCAAGAAATCATGCGCGGTGATGAGCATGAAATCCTGGATGTAATAGACGCTGTACAAAGTGCAGGCTTCTTTACCGATAAAAAGCTGGTCATTGTTCGGGATGCCGTATGGCTCAGGCCACGGCGTAAAAAAGCAGCCGACCATGCAGAAAATGAGCCTGACGGTGGTGATAAAAAACAGCTTGAACAGCTCATTCAATATGTGCGCGACCCCAACCCTGCTACTGTCCTGGTGATGACGGTGGATGGAAATGTAAACCGCGCCAGCCGTCTTGTTAAGGCGGTTGCGTCCAGCGGGCGGATTGTGGAGTTTCGCGCGCCTAAGGGTGCAGAGCGTGAGCAATGGCTGGCTAATTATTTGCGCGCTGCCGGTAAAACCGTGGAGCCGGGGCTGTGCGCTTATCTCTCGTTGATGTGCGGAGATGGGGTGGCTGCACTGAAATCCGAGGCGGACAAGCTGATTTTATATTGTGCAAGCCAGACGCTGATTCGCCAGGAGGATGCAGAGGCTGTGGTCAGTCGCAGCTCTTTGGCTGGCGTCTTCGAGCTAACTGACTTGGTGGTGGCGAAAAAGGCGGCAGCTGCTGTTGATGTGTTGCGCAGATTGCTGATTCAGGGGGAAGCACCGCAGGCGCTAGTCGGTATGCTGTCACATCAGTACCGTACTACGATTGCGGCTAAGGATATGCTGCAACGCGGCTTTCGCTCTCCGGAAATTGCTTCTAAACTAGGTATTAATCCCTACTTCGCGAAAAAGTGCGTTGCCTTAAGCCGTACCCTCGATTACCGGCAGCTAATGCGTATTCTGGATATTCTGCTATTGGCTGATTTGGATGGCAAGAATGGCAAGGGCGATGCTGCGCAGTTATTGGAACTGGCGATTTTGAAAATTTGCGCCTTGTAGCGCCCAGGGCTGTATGGTCAGGAAGGAAGATAACATATGAAAGTATCCGCCTTGTATATTCACGTCCCTTTTTGTTTGCGTAAATGTAAGTATTGTGATTTTATCAGCTACCCTTGTGCGGAGCGTGGTGCGCAGTTGGCTGCCTATGCTTCCCTGGTCGAGCGGGAGTTACATCTTTACAACAAGCAGTCTGTAGATTTGTCGCAGTTGCGAACCGTGTATTTTGGTGGCGGTACGCCATCTTTGCTCAGCGCCCAAGAGATTCGCCATATTTTGTCCTGTTTACCTGATGACCAGCGCGAACAGGCGGAAATTACTTTGGAAGCCAATCCGGAAACCG
>CALXSV010000216.1 GCA_944391235.1 uncultured Clostridia bacterium
GTGGAATCTGCGACCCGCCCTTGCCTGTCGGGCGGCAGGCAGAGCTGTTTGCCAGCATTGCTGGGAAATCCTTCCCTGTCCTGGATGAGGAAAAGGGTAGGGTGATGCAGGAGCAGATCCTGGCGGCGGCGGCGCAGGCGGACTCGGTGGGCGGCGTCATTGAGTGCGCGGCCATTGGCCTGCCGGCTGGTCTGGGCAACCCCATGTTCGATGGGGTGGAAAATCGCCTAGCCGCAGCGCTGTTTGGCATTCCCGCAGTCAAGGGCGTGGAGTTTGGCGCAGGTTTTACCAGTGCGCGCAGCCTGGGCTCACAGAACAACGACGCTTTCACTATAGATGAACAAGGCAATATCCGCACCACCAGCAACAACAGCGGAGGTATATTGGGAGGAATCAGCAATGGCATGCCCATTTGTCTGCGCGTAGCCATAAAACCAACCCCATCCATTGGCCAGACACAGCAAAGCATCAGCCTGTCCCAGCGTAAAATCACAGAGCTGCAGATCCGCGGCCGTCACGATCCCTGCATCGCCCACCGCGCTGTGCCAGTGGTGGAGGCGGTCACCGCCCTGGTACTGCTGGATTTGCTGCTGGAAGAATAAAAGCCCGAGCAATCGAAACAAGACAAAAAAGGAGGACGTACAATGGAAATCACGGATATCCGCAAACAAATAAATACCATCAATGAGCAGATGCTGGATCTCTTTTTACAGCGCATGCAGCTGTCCGAGCAGGTAGCCGCCTACAAAAAGGCCCATCAGTTGCCGCTGCTGGATAAGGCGCGCGAACGCGAGGTGCTGGCACAGATGACGCAGCAGGCCGGGGAAATGGAGCCCTATGCCTACCAGCTGTTCACCACCTTATTTGAGCTTTCCAAAGCCAGACAGGGCGAGCTTTACTCTGCTCCCACTAAGGTACGGGCCCAGGTTGAAAAGGCGCTGGCCGCAGCAGAAGAGTGCTTTCCGCGCACCGGTATCGTGGCCTGCCAGGGTACAGAAGGCTCCAACTCGCAGGCAGCCTGCGACAAGCTATTGCCCCGTGGAAATATCGTCTATGTAAAGACCTTTGAAGCGGTATTCAATGCGGTAGAATCCGGCCTGTGCAAATATGGTGTGCTGCCCATTGAAAACAGCTCCAACGGCTCCGTGCGTACAGTATATGATTTGTTGCAGCGCAAAAACTTTTCCATTGTGCGTAGTACCAACCTGTGTATTCGCCATGAGCTGCTGGCTAAACCGGGCACAAAGCTGGAGGACATCAAAGAAATCTACTCGCATGAGCAGGCGTTGGGACAGTGCAGCCGCTTCCTGGCTTCCCTGGGCAATGGCGTAAAGGTCATCCCCTGCGACAACACCGCCACCGCAGCTCAACTGGTAGCAAATGCAGATAATGCACAGGCTGCGGCCATTTGCTCACATGCCTGCGCAGAGCTGTACGGGCTGGAGAGCATATGTACGGACATTCAGGACAGCGACAACAACTACACGCAGTTTATCTGCATTGCCAAAGATCCGCTGATCTACGCCGGAGCAAACCGCATCAGCCTGATTATTGCCTGCGCCAACCGTCCCGGCGCACTGAACAGCATTCTTTCCCAGCTCAGCGCACACGGCATCAACATGAGCAAACTGGAAAGCTGCCCGGTTACCGGTCGCAACTTTGAATTCATCTTCTTCTTGGAATTGGATGCCTGTGTACAGGAGCCAGGCGTGCTGTCCATGCTGGAGGAGCTAGAGCGCAGCTGTGAAAGCTTCACCTTCCTCGGCAATTACGCAACTGTATAAATAGACAACACACAGAAAAGCAGAGAGGCGAAGCAGCATGGCAAAGCAAATTTTCGGTCTGATTGGCCGCACACTCAAACATAGCTACTCTGTACAGATACATCAGGAGCTGGGCAATGCGCATTACCAGCTGTATGAGCTGGAGCCGGAGCAGGTTCCCTCCTTTATACAGCGACCGGATATCGGCGGCCTTAATGTTACCATCCCCTACAAGCAAACGGTCATTCCCTACTGCACAGAGCTATCTCCAGTGGCACAGGCCATTGGTAGTGTAAACACCCTTGTGCGGCGGGCAGATGGCAGTCTATATGGGCATAATACGGATGCCTGTGGGCTGGAATATATGGCCCAGCGAGCAGGCATCCAGTTTGAAAACCGCAAAGTGCTGATTTTTGGCAGCGGCGGCGCCTCTTTAACTGCGCAGGCGGTAGCCACCCAGCAGGGCGCAAAGCAAATAATCGTGGTATCGCGCCACGGTGAAAACAATTATGGCAATCTAGCACAGCATGCAGATGCGGAGATTCTCATCAATGCCACGCCGGTTGGGATGTATCCGCAGGTTGGAGTGATGGTAGCGGATCCCGCTGCCTTTCCACATTGCCAGGGCGTGCTGGATCTGATTTATAACCCACGCCGCACCGCTTTTCTTCAGGCGGCAGAGCGGGCTAATATTCCCTGCTCCGATGGACTACCCATGCTGGTAGAGCAGGCTCGCGCAGCAGCGGAGTTATTTTTGCAGTGCACTATACCGGACAAGGAGAGCGAGCGCATTTTGCATAAGCTGCGCCAGCAAACGGAAAACATTGTTTTAATCGGTATGCCCGGCTGTGGAAAAAGCAGCATCGGTGCAGCCTTGGCGCAGTACAGCGGGCGACCGGCGATTGATATAGACGCTGAGATTGTGCGCAACGTCG
>CALXSV010000217.1 GCA_944391235.1 uncultured Clostridia bacterium
TGGGCCTTGGTGGTAGATTTGATGTTCCAGATAATGAGCTCCATATTGAGGGCTCTGGCTACAGCCTCGGCCAGCATGGTTTTGCCTGTACCGGGCTCTCCTTTGATGAGAAGGGGTTTTTGCAGCATCATCGCCATATTGACACTGGTCATCAGCTCCTCGGACGCTACATAGTCATGGCTACCGCGAAATTCATTCATAGTATATACAATCCTTTCCTTATGCGCAAAATATTTAAGAATACAATAGTTTAGTATAACGCAAATCCTTGTTAGGTGCAAGCAAAAGCCGCTTGCTTGGCTCTGTTGGAGAAAGCAGCGGCTTAAGAGATATGTTAAGCGGTTTTTTCTGGACTATCTGTTTGCTCTACAATCAATCTACGGTAAAGTTTTTGATAAAAGATGATTGAGATAAGGGTTGTAATGCTCTCTGCAATCAACTGCGCGCAGATAATTCCATATAAACCAAAAAGCGCTTTCATGATAAAGAGCAACGGAATATAGATAAGGCCTTGCCGGCAGGTGGATAGCAGTAGGGCTTGCGGCCCCTTGCCCATGGCCTGCAGAGTAAAGCTGATATGAAAATTGGCAATGATAAAAGGGATGCTTAAGCAGATAATGCGGATAAACTGCGCACCCAGGGCGATGGTTTCTTCATCATTGATGAAGAAGCGCACCAAATCTTTGGCGAAAAGTTGGTAGAGAAGAATACAGAGCAGGGCAAACACTATGCCAGTACGGCGGGCAGCATGGGAAAAAGCCCGCATGCGTTGGTAATTGCCAGCCGCGTAATTGTAGGCCACGAGCGGCATCATGCCCTGGCATAGTCCCATGGCCACATTCATGGGTAGCATATCAATTTTCTTTACCACACCTACTGCTGCAACGGGGATATCGCCAAAAGAGGAGGTGAGTCTGTTGGCTGTGGAGCTAGCCAGACAGGAAAGCATTGTACTTAGCGCAGAGGGAAGGCCGACCATAAAAATGGAGCGAATATATTGCTTTTCCGGTAGCACATGTTTTATGGAAAGGGAAAGCACGGTTTTATCCCTAAGCCGGTAAAAGGCAAAAGATAAATAGCACAGGGTGATCAGGTTGGAAAGCATGGTGGCCTGTGCTGCTCCTTTAACCTCATTTCCTGGCGGTAGTAAGACAAACATGAACAGCGGATCGAGAATGATGTTTAAAACACCGCCGATGCTCAGGCCTAAGCTGGCCTGTTTGGCATAGCCCTCGCTGCGCAGCAGGTGAGATAGGGTCATACTGAGCGTTGTGGGAACACCGCCGATAACCACAACCCACAAGACATAATCGGAGGCGTAACCCAACGTGTTGCCGCTTGCGCCCATTAAAAGCAGCAGCGGTTCCATGCGTAGCAGGCAGAACAGAGAAAACAGGGCGGCAACCAGCAGGGATCCGTAAAAGCAGAAGGCGCTAACCTCTTTGGCCTTTTCCGGCTGTTTTTGTCCAAGCAGGCGGGAAATCAGACTACCTCCGCCCACGCCAAACAGGTTAGATAGGGCGCTCAGCACAAATTGTAGCACAAAAACCAGTGAAACTGCTGCGACCTTATAGGGGTCTCTGGTACTGCCAATGTAAAAGGTATCTGCCATGTTATAAATCATGGCAATCAACTGGCTGATAATGGTCGGAACAGCTAAGGTCGCCAGTGCCTTGGACACGGGCATGTCTTCGAAAACTTTCTTGTTTTCAGTCATCATCTTTTCCCGCCTTGCTTTTACTTGCTTTATCTGGTAACTGCGGATGTTTGTTTCGTTTGTGCGATGCGCAGGTCAAACACTTGGTTTTGCACCTGCTCTACTCGGCGGTGATGGCTTCGATGTTTTGGTTGATGTAGTGGTTGATATTTTTTATCCAGTGCGCACTCCCACCACAATAGGTCACGCTTACGCCATTAATGCTGTTGCCATGGTAGAAAGAGCTTTCCGGATTGAGATAATAGTTGGATAGCAAATCAGCCAGATAATCCACGCAATCCGCATAGGAGTCAAAGTAGCGCCAGTTACCAGCGCCTCCCAGTCCGGCCAGGTTATTCCGGCTTACTGCCAGTCCACTGGTACCGCTGGCAGATTCCTCTTGGCAGATCGCGATCAGGAAAAGCGCGTTTACCCCATAGGTGCGTTCTGCCTCGGCAAAGCATTCGCCCAGTCCTTCCAGTCCAGCATAAAGACATTTCTCCAGCTCTTCGCCACTGTAGCCAGTCATTGTACGCATGCTTTGCTCAGCATGGAAAACATATTCTATATCCTCGCAGGCTGAGGTATCCAGCAAACCGGCATTGATATACCCCTTTTTATCCCCGTAGATCACACGGTGCCAAAGGCCGTCAATAAACGGCTCAATAATAAAGCATTCTGCTCCAGTGTCGAGTGTTTCCAGTACGCGGCTGTCCTCATCCGCTCTGGAATAAAGGTCCGCGCCGTCGCTATGTACCAGGGCCGCTGCAGGCAAATCCAGGGGGAGCGGCCGTTCCAGCAGGCCTTCTTCCTCTATATCTATAAGTATGGTATTTGGCAGCTCTTCTGTGAGCGGCAAGACTTCCGGAACCATTTCATCAAGCGAAATGTTTATACTTTTATTGAGACAGATTGTTTCTCCGGCGCTGGCCAGGGCACAGGTGCTAAACCCAAGCACGAGGGCCAGTGCCGCCGGCAGACTAAGAATTTTTTTCAAACCTTTCAATACAATATTACTCCTTTCTTTTCCAAAGGGAAGGATGATTTTTACTTTGTTTGCATCTCCAAAACAGTAAAATTATATCATAGTTGTCAAGCTCTGTAAAATCCGCTGCATTGACAAGTATAAGACAATGGGCTAGAATTTGCATATGGCATAGAGCTTGAGAAAGGCTGGATATATGAAAGTAGCGGATTTGCATAAACATATTAAGCATGCTGATTTATGGCTGGCTGGGGGCCTATTGCTGCTGGCTCTGTCCTTTTTGATCTGGATTCAGCTATATTTTGGCCGTGCGCCAGGCGCTGCCATTGCAGTTAGTCTGTCTGGCCAGCAGGTTGGTATTTATTCCCTGGCTGAGGACAGCACTTTGGAGTTTGATAACAATGGTTATCACAATGTTGTGGTAATCGCAAATGGCGAGGCTTATATTCGTGAGGCCAGTTGTCCGGATCAGTATTGCGTGCAGCACGATGCTGTAAATAAAACGGGACAAAGTATTATTTGTTTACCTGCCCAGCTGGTCGTGACCGTGTTGGAGGATGAAAGCGGGGTGAGCTTAGATGAAATCGCCCGCTGAACCGTCACAGGGACGTCGGCAGGCTTCTCTGCGCTTTATTGTTATTTGTGGTATGCTGGTGGCCGTGGCTGCTGTTTTTTCCTATATGGAGGTATTGTTTCCCCTTTCTTTGGCCATACCTGGCGTAAAATTGGGGTTGGTTAATATTGTGGTTGTGTTTGCGCTCTATCTTCTTGGTTTGCGTGCTGCAATACTTATCAGCTTATTACGCATTGTGCTCGTTTCCAGTCTTTTTGGCAATCTGATGATGGCGCTGTATAGCATTGCCGGCGCGCTGGTCAGTCTACTGGTTATGGCTGGCTTAAAGCACAGCAAGCTTTTTAGTGTGACCGGAGTTAGTATGGCTGGAGGCGCCTTCCATAATATAGCGCAGCTGAGCGTGGCCGCATTCGCTTCGGGTACGGTGGCGGTCTTCAGCTACATGCCGGTATTGATTGTGGTGGGTATGTTTACTGGTATCCTTATTGGCATTGTGACGGATATTATACTGCAGCGTTTGGCTCCACTTGTTCGCGGGAGACTATAATCTGCGCAGAAAAAAGCGGAATTGCTTTGTAATTAATATAATATTGTAAGAATTTGGTATAATCTGCCGCAATAAGCTGTTTTTTGTTCTATGGGCAAAAGCTGTGCTATCCTCCTGGAACTGTCGGGTATATGTTCAATTGCGTAGCCAGCGGGTAGAAGCAAACAGCAACAAAGGGAGCAGCGCAAAAAGCGACTGCTCCCTTTGCTTTTTGGGGTGGGAGTAAGTGGACGAGAGGAGAGTCTGGACAAGCAAAGAGCGCGTTTGGACAATGGGGACCAGCTGGCAATTCGGGGCTTGCATCAGCAATTCCATAGAGGCGCTTGGTTCCTTTACTATTCTCCTTTGGGACTTGCGCAAACGATTATTTTGTGTATGAT
>CALXSV010000218.1 GCA_944391235.1 uncultured Clostridia bacterium
TCATTGTTCGGAAATGGCTACATTAAACTGGAGATTTTCTTTTCTTCTGCGAATCTTCAAATAAGGGGATACCATGAGTTACTTTAATATTGTTGCCGCGACTAACGAGAATACGGTTGTTACGGAATATGAGCCGGTCAAGACCAGGTCGGAAAGCTACCAAAGCGAGGCCGCTTTGGAGCGGGAGTTTATTCGTATGCTGACAGAGCAGGGCTATGAGTATCTGCCCATCCACAGCGAGACAGAGCTGATCGCCAATCTGCGTTGTAGGTTGGAAGCGCTCAACGGCATCCAGTTCAGCGAGGGGGAGTGGGAAAGGTTTTTCAAGGAGTGTCTGGCCAATCCCAACGAGCACATTGTGGAGAAGACCCGCAAAATGCAAGAAGACTTTGTGCAAGTCCTAAAGCGGGACGATGGAAGCTCGAAAAACATCACGCTCATCGACAAGAAAAATATCCACAACAACTGCCTGCAGGTCATCAACCAGTATGTTGTCAGAACCACCGAGAGGGCGCGCCACAATAACCGCTATGATGTGACCGTTCTTGTGAATGGTTTTCCCATGGTACATATCGAGCTGAAGCGCCGGGGTGTCGCCATCCGGGAGGCGTTTCATCAAATTGACCGTTACCAGCGGGACTCCTTCTGGGCTGGCAATGGCCTGTTTGAGTACGTCCAGATTTTCGTCATTTCTAATGGCACGAACACAAAATACTATTCCAACAGTACCCGGTGGAACGTGGAAAAAGAAAATGAGAAAAAAGGCGCCAGTAAGACCAAGACCAGTAACAGCTTTGAGTTTACCTCTTTTTGGGCGGATGCCAACAACCGCGTCATTCCGGATCTAATTGATTTTACCAAGACATTCTTTGCCCGGCATACCATTTTGAATATCCTGACAAAGTACTGCATCTTCACTTCGGAAAATATGCTGATGGTCATGCGTCCCTATCAGATAACTGCCACGGAGCGTATCCTAAACCGCATCGAAATCGCCAACAATTATAAGAAATATGGCACAATCGCAGGCGGCGGCTATGTCTGGCATACCACGGGCTCCGGGAAGACATTGACCTCCTTCAAAACGGCACAGCTTGCTTCGAAGCTGCCCTACATCGACAAGGTTCTCTTTGTAGTTGACCGGAAAGATTTGGACTACCAGACCATGAAAGAATATGATCGTTTTGAAAAAGGCGCCGCCAATAGCAACAGCTCTATCAATGTGTTACAGCGTCAACTGGAGGATAGGGACGAAAAGGGAAATCCCCATGAATATAAAATTATCATTACAACGATTCAGAAGCTCTCCGGATTTATCAAACGGAATAAAGGTCACGCAGTGTTTAACCAGCATGTTGTGATTATTTTCGACGAGTGTCACCGCAGCCAGTTTGGGGATATGCACGCTGCTATCGTCAAAAATTTCAAAAAATATCACCTTTTTGGATTTACAGGAACACCAATCTTTACCCAGAATACCGGCTCTCTTCGAAATGCACAATTCCTGACCACGGAGCAGACCTTTGGCGAACAGCTCCACAGCTATACGATTGTGGATGCCATTAACGACAAGAACGTTTTGCCATTCCGGGTGGACTACATCAAGACAATGGATGTGGACGCGGATATCGATGATGAAGAGGTGTGGGATATCGACCGCAAGAAAGCGCTGGAAGCGCCTCAGCGGATCTCTCTTGTGACAAAATACATTCTGGAACACTTCGATCAAAAGACTTACCGGGGGGATAAAACCTATGTGTTTAATTCCCTGATCAATATTTCTGAGGTAGCATCCGGCAAACAGGACGCCGTGGAGGAAATCAAACGCAAGCAGCGCATCAGCGGCTTCAATTCCATTTTTGCCGTGGCTTCCGTGCCGATGGCGAAGCTGTACTACCAGGAGTTCCAACGGCAGATGGCGGCAGACCCAACAAAAAAGCTGCGCATTGCCACTATTTACAGTTATGGAGCCAATGAAGCGGAGGCCGATGGCATTCTCGATGAGGAAAATTCGGAGGACACTAGTGCTCTGGATCAAAATGCTCGGGATTTCTTAGATTCTGCTATTCGAGACTACAACAAAATGTTCCACACGAATTATGACACCTCCAGTGACAAGTTCCAAAATTACTACAAAGATGTGTCCTTGCGTATGAAGAATAAAGAGCTTGACCTGCTTATCGTGGTCAATATGTTCCTGACAGGGTTTGACGCCACAACATTGAACACGCTCTGGGTGGATAAAAACCTAAAAATGCACGGCCTAATTCAGGCTTTTTCTAGAACTAACCGTATTCTGAATTCAGTCAAGACCTTTGGCAATATTGTATGTTTTCGGAACTTACAAAAACGGGTGGACGCTGCGATTTCCCTATTTGGCGACAAGAATGCTGGGGGTGTCGTCCTTCTTCAGAGTTTCAAGGACTATTACTACGGCTACGTAGGAACAGATGAGAAGCCTCATCCAGGTTATGTAGATCTGGTAGAGGAATTGAAAGAGAAGTTTCCCCTTACCCAGCTGAGTATCTTAGGGGAGCAAAAACAAAAGGATTTTATCGCCTTGTTCGGGGCGTTGCTTCGGATGCGCAATCTTCTCTCCTCTTTTGACGATTTCAAAGGTAAGGAGTTGCTTTCTGAGCGCGACATGCAGGATTATCTGGGCCGCTATCAAGATTTGCGGGATGAATGGATGGAACGCCGCAAACGGGGTGAAAGTGCAGACATCACCGATGATATCGTTTTTGAGGTTGAGCTGATCAAACAGGTGGAAATCAATATTGACTATATCCTGATGCTGGTCAAAAAATACCACGACACCCACTGTGAGGATAAGGAAGTGCTTATCACCATTCATAAGGCGGTGGATGCCAGTCCGGAGCTGCGCAGCAAAAAGGCACTTATTGAAAATTTCATCTCAGGAATTAATGATGTGGACGATGTGGTGAATGAGTGGAACACCTATGTGGCAGAGGAACGGGAGCGGCAACTTGTCCATATAATTCGGGAAGAAAAGCTGCGGGAACCAGAGACACGGAAGTTCTTGGAAAATGCTTTCCGAGATGGTGAGATAAAAACTACCGGTACGGATATTGATCAGCTGATGCCGCCAGTATCTCGTTTTGGTGGTGGCGGGGCAAGGGCCAAAAAGAAGCAGACGGTCATTGATAAACTTAAAGCGTTCTTTGAACGTTTCTTTGGCATTGGAGGGTAGGATTACAATTCAGAATAGGTTCACATAATCATATAAAAGTTGTAAAGACTCATATTCAGCATATGGAATTTTCTGGCTATCTAAATATAGCAATTGCTTTGCATTTGCGGCTTTCTATATGTTTACGGTAAGTTGCCCTTGGGCAAGGGAA
Organism: uncultured Clostridia bacterium; assembly: GCA_944391235.1. Lineage (GTDB taxonomy): Bacteria > Bacillota > Dehalobacteriia > UBA4068 > UBA4068 > CALXSV01. The sequence goes on from CALXSV010000218.1 coordinate 3,363, forward strand.
AAATAAATTGATGTGTAAGGGGGTATACATAT
>CALXSV010000219.1 GCA_944391235.1 uncultured Clostridia bacterium
CTTAATCGTCAACTCAAAACGCACCTGGTCGTTGCCCTTACCCGTGCAACCATGACAAATTGCATCCGCGCCTTCTGCACGAGCAATTTCCGCAATACGCTTGGCAATAGCAGGACGGGCAAAAGCAGTACCCAGCAGATAGCACTCTTCATAAACTGCACCTGCCTGAAGCGTCGGAAAGATAAAATCATTGACAAATTCTTCCTTCAAATCTTCTATGTAGAGCTTGGATGCACCAGTTGCAATAGCACGCTCTTCCAGCCCATCCAGCTCCGTACCCTGCCCGACATCACCGGAAACAGCAATCACCTCACATCCCGGATAGTTCTCCTTCAGCCACGGGATAATGATAGAGGTATCCAGTCCGCCCGAGTAGGCCAGAACAATCTTTTTTATTTCCTGTTTAGCAGCTTGTGTGCTCATGTTTTTCTTCCCCTTTGTACATGTATTTGTATTTTTGTGATTTATCTTATTTGGTTGATATTTATTCAACAAACATCAATAATTATACGTATATAACACCCATTTGTCAACACAATTTCAGGAATTTTTATAGAATACCTATAATATAATACCTATAACTTGACAAGCCTTTATACAAAGTTATATAATGAAGCTACAGTTAGATTTCACAAACCTTTAGAGGTGATCTATATGACATTAAACCAGCTTACTGCGGGGGAAAGTGCGATTGTAACCAAGGTAGGTGGCGAGGATATGTTGCGTTGCCGCCTATTGGATATGGGCGTTATCCCCAAAACCCATATTTATGTACGAAAGGTGGCACCCATGGGCGACCCAATGGAAATAAATCTGCGCGGCTATACTTTAACCCTACGGCTTGAGGATGCAAAGCGTATTGAGGTGCGCAGAGAGGAGCCCACTGCATGATATTTGCGCTTATTGGCAACCAAAACTGCGGCAAAACAACCCTGTTCAACCTGCTTACTGGCTCCAACCAACATGTCGGCAATTTTCCCGGCGTGACAGTTGAGCAAAAAAGTGGCGCGGTGCGCGGTATGGACGACTGTCTGGTCGTGGATTTGCCAGGCATTTATTCCCTACGCCCTTATTCCAGCGAAGAAGTGGTAACACGCGACTTCCTGCTCAACAGCAAGCCAGATGCGATTATCAATATTATCGATGCAACAAACATTGAGCGCAGCCTATACCTGTCCTTGCAGCTAATGGAAATGCATATTCCCATGGTATTGGTGCTGAATATGATGGACGAGGTCATTGGCAACGGCGGAAGCATTGATATCAAACTGCTTTCGCAAAAGCTAGGCATTCCGGTAGCGCCAATCAGCGCAGCTAATAACACCGGCATAGACCAGATGCTGGAGACAGTTATCGATACAGCGCAAAAGCGGATTTATCCCTCTGTTACAGATTTCTGTGAGCCAGGCCCAGTGCACCGCTGTATCCATGCCGTGGCTTTACAGGTAGAAGACCATGCAGCGCGCGAGGGTATGCCAGCTCGCTTTGCCGCAACCAAGGTGATTGAGAATGATACAGATATTGTCAAACGTCTGGCACTTAATCAAAATGAGCTGGAATTGATAGAGCACAGCGCCGCAGAAATGGAGCAGGAATGCGGCATGGACCGCAATGCAGCAATGGCGGATATGCGCTACAACTTTATTGAGCAGGCCTGCCGGGATACAGTGATTCGCGTAGGAGAAAGCAAGGAATTCCAGCGCAGCCTGCGGATAGACCGCGTACTTACCGGACGGTACACCGCCCTGCCCATTTTTCTTGGCGTAATGCTGTTGATTTTCTGGTTAACCTTCGGCCTTATCGGAGGCACGCTGGCCGACTGGCTGGCCGTAGGCATTGATATGCTGACCGCTTTTATTGACCGTGGTCTGACCAACTATGGCATTAACCCTGTCGTACATAGCATGATAATTGATGGAATTTGTACCGGTGTAGGTAGTGTACTGTCCTTTTTACCACTAATTGTGGTACTGTTTTTTTTCCTCTCTATACTAGAGGATACTGGATATATGGCCCGCGTTGCCTTTTTCATGGATAAACCCATGCGCAAAATTGGGCTTTCTGGCCGTAGCATTGCACCCATGATTATTGGATTTGGCTGCTCTGTGCCAGCTATTATGGCCAGCCGTACCTTAAGCTCGCGGCGGGACAGAATTGTAACCATTTTGCTGATTCCATACATGAGCTGCTCCGCCAAAATTCCGGTCTATGCAATATTCGCTGCTGCCTTCTGTCCGGATTATGCAGCAATTGTTATGATGATACTATATGTCAGTGGCATACTTTTGGGGATTATTGCAGCCTTGCTGCTAAAAAAACTAGGCGCCAAAGAGGTCACCGTGCCTTTTATCATGGAGCTGCCAAACTACCGTATGCCTTCCAGCAAAAGCGTACTACTGCTGATGTGGAGCAAAGCCAAAGATTTTCTCGAGCGGGCCTTTACCGTTATCTTCGTGGCTACGCTTATCATCTGGTTTTTACAGACTTTTGACCTGCATCTCAATGTTGCCATAGCCGGAGACAGTATACTGGCTAGGATTGGCCGCTGGCTCGTTCCCCTTTTTACACCCTTAGGCTTTGGAGACTGGCGTATTGTTACCTCACTAATCGCTGGATTTACCGCCAAGGAGGCACTAGTCAGCACTATGGGCGTTTTACTGGGTACAGGCATGGCAGATTTACCCGCGGCCTTATCCTCCCTGTTTACTCCGCTGTCTGCTGCCAGCATGCTGGTGTTTACCCTGCTCTATACACCCTGTGTCGCCACGATTGCTGTAATCCGGCAGGAATTGGGTACGCGCCGGGCGGCAATTGGTGTAGTCATCATGCAATGTGGCGTAGCCTGGGTCATGGCCTGGCTAGTTTACCATATCGGAGGCCTGCTATAAGGATGGATTGTAAACTATGAATATCCCCAGTGTTCTAATCCTGCTCATTGTATTTATCTTGACTACATGGGCGCTATGTCATATACTAAAAAGCAGCGGCCATTCAAAATCATGTTCAGGCTGTACATGCAGCAACTGTAGGAGTTGCAAGATCCTAGAGAAAGACAAAAAGGTGAAGAAAGATGAAGCTACAAGAATCCGGTGAAAATTATCTGGAGGCCATACTCATGCTGAGCCAGAAAAATGAATTTGTCCGCTCCATTGATATTGCCAATAAACTGGAATTTACCAAACCAAGCGTGAGTATTGCGATGAAAAACCTGCGCGAAAACGGCTATATTAACATGGATCTGAATGGGCATATTACGCTTACTGAGGCGGGCCGGGAGGTGGCGGAGCGCATTTATGAAAGGCACACGGTCATTACCAATATTTTAATGGCCCTGGGCGTGGATAGGGAAACCGCACAGGCCGACGCTTGTAAGATTGAGCATGATATCAGCCAAAAAAGCTTTGAGTGTATGAAAAAGCACTTTTACGAGAAGCAGGCAGAGAAGAACAAATAGACCAGCTTTTCCCTGCACAGATTATAGATTTGCATATAGGAATTACTTGTTATACGAGCCCCCGGCATGCCGCTTGGCAAGCCGGGGGTTATGCTAAAGAAAGATAGATGTGCGCCACATATACGTGCATACTAATACGAAGCAAACCAAAAAGCCAAGCAATGTACTGTGACTGTGTTGCTTGGCTTTTCTCTTATATTCATATCGCACTTTACTTATATAGAATACGCTTTTGTGGGAGTAGGCTAAGCCTCCAGCGCCTTAGTCAGCAATTCCTTAACCACAGCTGGGTTCGCCTGGCCCTTAGTCTGTTTCATGGCCTGTCCCATGAGGAAGCCAAAAGCAGCCTTTTTCCCGGCCAGATAGTCTGCCACAGGCTGCGGGTTATCAGCCAAAATCTGAGCAACAATGCCCTCCAGCGCAGAGCTGTCTGAAATCTGGGCAAAGCCACGGGCTGCAATAATATCATCCGCCTTATTGCCAGTGGTAAACATCTCTTCCAGTACCTGTTTGGCACTGGCCTGATTGATTGCGCCCTGCTTAAGCAGACTTAACAGATGGCCTGTATCTACCGCATCCAGCGGCAGAGCGGAAAACTCCATGCCACTGTCATTCAACAGCCGCGAAACATCACCCAACAGCCAGTTGCTAACCATTTTGGCATCTTTAACCTCGTCATAAAGCGCATCAAAGAAATGCGCCAACGGTGGATTCTGCACAATTTGCTGTGCCTCTTTTTCGCCAACACCTAGTTGCTCGGTTAAGCGGCATAAACGGGCTGCCGGTAGTTCTGGCAGAGAGGCGGCAATATGCTCCATCCATTCGTCATCCAGCACAACAGGAACCAAATCTGGCTCTGGGAAGTAGCGATAATCGTGCGCGTCCTCCTTACTGCGCATGGAGCGTGTTTCGCCAGACTGCTCGTCCCATAGTCGAGTTTCCTGTACGATAGGTTCTCCGCAATCCAACATATCTGCTTGCCGCTCTTCCTCATATTTAATGGCATTATAAACAGCGCGGAAGCTGTTCAGGTTTTTAATTTCTACTTTAACGCCCAATTCATCCGTACCCTCTGGACGCAGAGAAATATTAACGTCACAGCGCAGACTCCCCTGCTCCATCTTAACATCCGAGACATCGCAATACAGCAGAATCAGGCGCAGCATTTCACCAAAAGCGCGGGCTTCTTCAGCAGAGCACATATCCGGCTCGCTAACGATTTCAATCAGCGGAACGGCAGCACGGTTGTAATCCGGCAGCGAATAAGAGCTATCGCTCAAAGAACTGCCGCTGTGCACCAGCTTACCCGCATCTTCTTCCATATGGATACGGTTAATGCGTACCTTTTTTGCCTGTCCTTGCGCATCTTTAATTTCAATATAACCATTCCGGCAAATCGGCAGTGGATATTGCGTTACCTGATAGTTTTTGGGTAAATCGGGATAAAAGTAATTCTTGCGGTCAAATTTGCTAAAGCGGGCAACCTCGCAATTCAGCGCCATCCCCGCCTTGGCGGCCAACTCTACAACCGCCTTGTTCAAAACAGGCAATACTCCGGGCAAACCCAAGCAAACCGGGCAAACATGCGTATTGGGCGCGCCACCGGATTCGGTGGGGCAGGAGCAGAAAATTTTGGTTTTTGTTTTCAATTCAGCATGGAATTCCAGGCCAATGGTAGTCAAATATTTCGTCATAACAATTTCTCCATACAATGGCACAGCCACGTTATTCATCCAAATCAGGCAGCAAACGGACGGATTCCAAACGGGAACCAACAGCCAGTAACTTTTCTTCAGCAAAACCAGAGCCAATTAACTGTAAGCCAATCGGCAGTCCTTGAGAAGACAAGGCATAAGGAACAACAAGCGCAGGCAAACCGGCCATATTAATCGGAACCGTACAGATATCCTGCATATACATGGTTAAGGGATCAGAGGTATGCGCACCCAACTTAAAAGCAGTTGTAGGCGCAGTAGGTGTGAGCAGGCAATCAAAGCCCTGGGCAAAGATGGTATCATAATCCTGTTTAATTAAGGTACGCACCTGCAAAGTTTTATTATAATAGGCATCATAATAACCGCTGGACAGCGCATAGGTACCCAACATAATACGACGTTTTACCTCTGTGCCAAAACCTGCATTGCGGGTAGCCACAAACATATCGCGCATATTGCCAGCGGGAACGCGCAAGCCATAGCGTACACCGTCATAACGCGCCAAATTGGAGGAAGCCTCGGCCGTAGCCAAAACATAATAAGCAGGCAAGGCATAGGCTGTGTGCGGAAGGGAAACATCTTCCACCTGCGCACCCAGAGCGCGTAGCTGTGTCACAGCTTCCTCGAGCTGCTGGCGGATTTCCACATCAATCGCATCGCTGATAAACTCCTTAGGCACGCCAATTCTCATACCGGAAATATCACTATCGCAGAATTGATTATACGCTTTAACCGGATAAGGCGCCGAGGTGCTATCCATCTTATCCTTCCCTGCTACAATCTCTAAAACAGTGGCTGCATCATAGCAGGTCTTCGCCAAAATGCCAACCTGATCCAGAGAACTTGCATAAGGAACAACACCAAAACGGGAGATACGGCCATAGGTTGGTTTGATACCCACCACACCGCAAAAATGTGCGGGCTGTCGCACGCTGCCTCCAGTATCGGTACCCAAGCTATAGACAGCCAGATCCGCAGCTACAGCTGCTGCAGAACCTCCGGAACTGCCTCCGGGAACACAATCCAGATCAAAGGGGTTACGGGTTGGACCAAAGGCACTGCTTTCAGTAGAGCTACCCATGGCAAATTCATCCATATTCACCTTACCAAGCAAGACAGCGCCAGCATCCTCCAGCCGCTGCCAACAGGTTGCGTTATAAGGCGGAACATAGCTTTCCAGCATTTTACTGGCACAGGTGGTATGCGTACCCTTGGCACAGATAATATCCTTTAAGGCCATGGGAACGCCATCCAAGGGAGAACGAACCTCACCTTTCGCACGACGTTGATCCGCAGCCTGCGCTGCTGCAATTGCTTGCTCAGCAGTGACGCTGATAAAGGCATGAATCTTTTCATCTACACGAGCAATACGCTCCAAATGCGCACGGGTTGCTTCCTCGGCAGAAAACTGTTTGGCCTCCAGAGCCTGGGCCATATCTCGAATTGTCATATCAGTGATTGGCATAAAAATTCCCTCTTAAAAAATAATCTTCGTTATGCGTTTGCAATACAGGTTACATAATTTTTGGCACTTTAAAACTGCCGTCTTCGCTATCCGGTGCATTAGATAGAGCATCATGGTTAGGCAGGCAATCGCCAATGCAATCTTCCCGAAATACATTTGTTAAAGGCAGAACATGCGTAGTTGCTTCCACACCATCTGTATGAATCGTGTTCAACTCCTGCATATAGTTAAGAATGGACTCCAGATCTTTGGTATAAGCCGCCAGCTCCTCCGCACTAAAGCTAAGGTTTGCCAGACGGGCTACGTACTCGGTTTGTTGCTCTTCAATCAATCTTTTGCTCTCAGTCATCATGCCACTTCCTTTATCAAAACATCTTTTCTAAATAAATACAAATGCTAACACTTAATTTTATAGTATTATGGATACTTTTGCAAGATTTTTATTTTATATTCATAAAGAACTTAAATCGACAAACCAGAAGCATAGTGCTATAATAGCCACAAAGGGGGGAATGCAATGTTAAGTAAAAATGTCGGCCTACGCGAAGATCACCTGGCTGTAATCATACTTGACCAGAGCGCGTTACCTAATACAACCAACTACCTGGAACTGGAGACCGCTGAGCAGATGTATGAAGCCATACAAACGCTTAAGATAAGAGGTGCTCCAGCCATTGGCATCTGCGCAGGCTATTGCCTGTATGTGCTTGCCGTACATAGCGCGCGAGGTAGCTTCAATTATATACGCTTCTATAAAGAGCTACAGCAATATGCAGATTATCTGGCGGCAGCCCGTCCTACAGCAGTTAATCTCAGTTGGGCTTTGAACCGCATGCTCCGGCAGGTTAAGCAGAATCCGGATCTTTCTCTCCCCAACCTGCTGCACCTGCTATATGATGAAGCCCTCCAGATTCATAAGGAAGACATTGCCATGTGTCAGGCAATCTCCCAATATGGGTTGCAGCTGCTGCACGATGGGATGGGCATACTTACCCATTGCAACGCCGGGCCGCTGGCCACGTCGCGTTACGGTACAGCCCTTGGGCCGCTATTGCTGGCCAAGGAGCGTGGTATGGAGTTGCGCGTTTTTGCCGATGAAACCAGACCTTTGCTGCAAGGCGCCCGACTAACTACCTATGAATTGCAGCAGGCAGGCATAGATGTAACCCTAATCTGTGACAACATGGCTGCACAGGTAATGAAAAACGGCTGGGTTGACGCCTGTTTTGTTGGCTGCGACCGGGTTGCAATGAACGGCGACACAGCCAATAAAATCGGGACCTCCGGCATAGCGATTTTGGCAAAATATTATAATATCCCCTTTTACGTGCTAGGCCCCAGTTCAACGATTGATTACGCATGCAACAGTGGCGAGGAAATCGTAATTGAGTTGCGAGATCCCCAAGAGATACGGGAAAAATTCTACAAGCAGCCCATGGCACCAACAGACGTCAAATGTTACAACCCGGCCTTTGATGTGACCAACCATGAGCTGATTACCGCCATTATCACGGAAAAGGGCATCTGCCGGCCACCTTTTTGCCAATCTCTGGCCACATTGTTTGAATAAACCAACTCCCCGCAGTCATAAACTGTGGGGAGTCCCTGTTTTGCTCTATAATAGCCTGCGTCAAGCCTCTGCTTTGGCGGATACAGCGCTTTGGCACATCGCTACAACACAGGTGCAAAATAATCCCATCATAAACATTCTCTGGTATCTACCAAGACGACTCTGATACCATTGATAAGGTCGGGATTGCAGGCGGATAAGCGGGAACTTGCCGAGGAGGTCTAGGTCTGCTGCGTAGTCCTGTGTTTTTCAGCCTCGTACCACTGTAAGACCGGAGTCAAGTTTTCCAGGCTGACAAAGTCCCCGCCATGCAGCATCATTTCCAGCATCATATCATCTTCCGGTGTACGATCCTGCTTTTCCTGCAGCTTAGTGGAAACTGTCTTGGCCATGTTTTTCATCATCAGCCGGTAAATGCCGCGCAAACGCTCCATAGCAAAGCCACCCTGTAAATAGAATACAGGACATTGGGTGATATGATTGCTATGCACAATATCCTGTAAATATTTTTCCGAGGGTACAGCCATACCAACTGCACAAACAGCCAGCAGTCGATAATGTTTGGCTGCTTTTTTGTAACCTTTGATACTGTTGGCGCACATCCAGCCTAAGAAAAGAACATCCTCTCCCCTACCAACATGCCGGGCTGCCTCCTGCAGGGAATACAGGGCTAAGCCAGTCTGCTCAGCAAGTAAGCTTGCGTATTTGCGAGTATAACCTGTATTGGAGATGTATAGTATAGCGGTCATCCTATCTCCTTTTCTGCTTCTATCCAGATGCTACTGCCTGGTGTTTCTGGCTATTTTTGCTCCGGGAGCTCCTGTACCTTCTCAGCAGGAGCATCATCCGCTGTCTGCTGGCCACCAGCCT
>CALXSV010000220.1 GCA_944391235.1 uncultured Clostridia bacterium
GTGAGGTCTTTACGGACAATTCTGCCGTCAAATACCTGGCGCAGCTTGCGGTTGATCACCGCATTTGCGTCCTCGACGGCATTCTCTTCCATGTAATCGCTCATCCTCAAAAAACCTCCTTTACAAATCAAATCCAAAGTCATCTGCGAAGGCAATGTCGATATGGAACTCTACTTCCTCCGGTACGTCCGTATCGTTTGCGATGACTAAGCGGTATATCTTTTTGCTGTCATAAGCTCCTGCTTTCAGATTGAAGCGCACCCGGAAGACGCGCTCAGACGCATTCAGGCTGGTTCGGTCTGCGATCACGGTCTGTCTGTCGCTGACCGGAACGCCCTCATCATCCGTCATGTAAATCGTATAGGCGCAGGGCTGCACTTTGTCGCCAACCGGCTGTCTCTGGAAGAAGTCGAGAGAGAACAGAAGGTTTGAAACCTTTCGGCTCTCGCTGAGCAGCTTCAATTCCGCATTGGAAACCTCGACATACTTCTTGCTACTTGTACGGAGGTTCTTAAAGACGATGACCGGCACGCAAAGCTCCTGCAAGCTCACCCCACCATGCACATAGTTCTCGTCCCCACCTGAAATCTTGATTCTGGTGGAATCCTGCGGTGTATATCCTTTTACTGGTGTGCCGCTGATCTCACTGTCAAGCTGTACCGGAAGTAGATATTCACCTGTTGCAGACGGCTCGGTCAGTGCATAACGTCTGCCTACCTCATACACTTTCCCCGTGAAGGTATTCTTGCTGATTTTATCCCCTTCGGTGAGAGGGCGGTAAGTATAGAGAAATCCGTGGTCGGACGTGATGAAAATATCCGTCCCCTGCATATCGTTGACGATAATGCGAAGAATATTGGAAATCTCCTGAATGGCATCCTCGCAAGCCTCGAAGACTTTGTTTTCAGTCGGGGCTTTATCGCCAATGGCATCTATGGTGTTATGATAAATGTAGACCACTTCTTTACCGCTCACAAGCTCCCTGCGCTCGGCTCGCTTCATGCTCAGCACATCATTATACTGGATGGCAACGCTGTTTGAATTGCCAATGCAGAGGACTTTCTCCCGATCCTGTGTAGAGCTGGTGGGCAGTTCCTCCACATAGACACCCATATCCTCATCAACACTGATCTTGCGTCCCGGCAGCAGAGCCGCCATACCAAACTTGGTGATGGACGGGAAGATTGCTTGCATTGCTTCCAACTTTGCCGTTCCCTTTGTTGTGCGGATCAGAGTATCGCACAACTCCGCTGCGACTTCATAGCGCAGAGCGTCTGAGATAATTACAAAGGCGCGGGTATTCTTACCAGCAAGGGGTCTGATATAGCGGGAGTAGAAATCACGCTGTTTTGCAATTTCAGAAACATAGCCCAGTGAAGCAAGGTTGTCGGAAATCGCATTTGTCCAGCAGCCGGTCAGCTCCTTGAGATACCAGTTCTGATATAACCCTTCCACATATTCCGTCGCGTGTTTCAGCTTGTCCTCCAAAAGCGGGTTGCTATCCTTGAGGGTGCAGCCGAAAGCATAGTGGAAATGGCGATAGAAGCTGTCCATTTCGTAAGCATTCTCCGTATAGAGCTTCCAGACTGCCTTCGGCTCCACGATATGAAAACCGGCGGCGTTGTTTTGATAGAACTCCTGCATCTTCGCAATAAAATAGAGGCAGTCATAGTAATCGCTGAAATGCTCAATCCAGCCGGAAGTGCGGCGATTTTCCACTGTTTTCAGGATCAGGTCAGGCTTGACCACCTGCTCAGACGCTTCGGAAAAGAAGCGTTTCAGGATAATCTCGTGGATCGACGGGAAGATGTCACCCGTCAGCAGCGTTTCAATTTCCTGCTTATCAAAACGTGAGGGAAGCTGCAATTCCTGTTCTACGGTGCGGCACAAATCCCAGAGCGCGGTGTTGTCTTCCCGATTGCGCCATTCATGGACAATACTGTAACAGTATGCCCGATTAGACTCGGAAATGAACCGTTCCAATCCTTTGAGAACACTGGGATTCATGGTCTGCGCAAGGGCGGTCAGCAGCACATGGGAGGCAAAGAAGCCAAGTGGCTTGTCGTCCTCGTGAATGAAACCGGTGTATTTGCGCACAAGCTGCCAGAACGCTTCTATATTGCCGAACTTCTCGATATTATTCAGGACGGCATTGTTTTCCTCGTCCAGACCGGCGGAAAGCACCGCAATGAAGACATCCTGTGCCGAGCCGCCGGAAAGACCGGCAAGAACAGCCATGATGTCAATATGGAGCTGCAACGGGGTTTGATATTCCCGTCCGATCTTGCGCAGCCTTGCCACTCGCTCCTTGTTATCAAAGAATGTTGAGTACAGTTTGACCGTCCGGCGCATGACCGGACTGGCATGGATGTTCAGCTCGCTCATGAGGATCGAGTAGTAATCTGCCCGGAACTCTTCGCTGTATAGCTCAATATCCCGCAGCCAGTCGTCTTGCGGGGCAGCATAGGAAAACGGGTTATAGATGAGATAGTTTCCGGTGAGGTCGTCATGAAGCAGCAGCTTCTTTACAGCAAAATTGTTCGTGCCGGTGAGTTTGACGATATTCACGCCGGGTAGATCAAGCTCGTCCAGCGTAGACTCAAACTCCCGATCTTCGTCTTGCCAGAAGATAATCCTGCGCTTGTAAAACTCAGGCAAAGGGGCCGCGAAACGCTCCTTTAGGTTGAACTGTATGGATTCTGTGGACAAGGCATTCGCCCTCCCTTCTAACGATTATTTTTTGGCATTGAGGGCAGTTTATCAGGCAAGCTGATTCCACATATACCCTTGAATTGTTCGTATAAATGCCATGATTTTATTTCATTTGCTTTTGACCAACCGCCTATAAAATATTCCTCAGTGGAAGAATTGTGGACGTAATTTTTTCCCCTTAGTGCCTCATTGTATTCTTCTTCTATTGTATGAAGGCGATCCCGCGCAAAAATGTCAAATTGCTTTTGTTCCGCCTTATCCTCAAAAACAAGGAAACCTACACCGGGGCGCAAATCCCATTTTTCATTGTACCAATTATGTTCTGTACAAGCGAAGCAACGAAATAACTTGCCAGAAATACTGTCCATATTCAGGTAGAGATAAGTTAAAGAAGGCTCACGACTAATAGTGCTATCCTCATATATGGTAGTTGTCTTCGGAAAAGGTATAAGATGCCTACCACCGTCCAAGTAAATAACGTGTTCTTTGTAAAGAGTGGTTGAATGATACTGAATAATCACATCACTTACTGTGTAGCTTCTATCCGGTTGGTGATCTGCAATATTTCGCATAATGCTGTTATCAGAAAAATGCGATTGATCTTCAATATCTTCAATGCGAATTTGAAATTCGGGAAAATACTTGTGATATTTGTAATTACCCCAATTCAAATCTCCTACCCAATCATCGGGAGCTTCCAATAGACGAAGTAGCCTTTCCACAGCAGATAAGTCGATGCCGAAGCGCTTCCTCCAAAGATATTCTATTTTGTCCATATCTGCCATTGAATCTATTGGTGTATTTGTATCACCAACCCTTGTGTAAATATATCCTGCTCGAATTTCTTTGTCTCTATCTCTAAAGTTCTCAATAAGGAAATAAGGTGTTTTTTCGGAATTTTTCACTATGATTACATCTATTGGTCTGTTTGTATGATTATCATCGGGAAGCATAATCGTCTGTAAATAAACAGATGGACGAAGACCACCAGCAAACTTTTTATTTCGTAAAAAGCTAATGAGTTGCTGTTGATCTCTTCTGTTAGTTTCTGGAACGCCTTTTACCTTAACGCCATCTGGACTTTTGCTGTCACTTACGCCAATAATGATGTAAGCGTCTCTTCCAACCTGATTGTTTGCCATGCAAATGATGTCATGAAGAAGGCTGGCTTTGTTATCATGCCACATTTCTTTGAAATCCCAATAATCGCCCTCGGTTTCAAGTGATATGATATTTTGAATTTCTTCAATCAATTCCACGATCCCGCCTCCTTTACTTAATCTTCGCCAGCACGTCCGCAAAAAGGGCGTAGTTGTGCTTTACGCCATCATCGAGGTCGATCGAGATATTCTGGTCGGCAAGGTGATGGATTTTTTCTTCGTATTTCTGAATCTCCAAAGACTGGTCTTTGAGTGTCTTCTGCTTCTTGGTCAGCTTCACCCGCTCAGAGCCGGAAGCGTGTTCCAGCGCGTCTGCAAGGTGGGTGAGCTGGGTGCGGTAACGCTCTTGCTGCTCGTGAACATAGTCAGTACGCATCCGGGCAAGGAGGTCGCTCTGATACCGGTGCATATAGATCAGTGCTTTGAAGCCGTTCTTCTTGCCGCTGTCAAAGAGCCAGTAGATGGGGCGTTTCTGGTAGGTCTTGCAATGGTCGGCATAGAAGTCGTTCAGGAAGTAGCTGCGGATGACTTCGCGGGGCGTTCCCTTGCCGCCGAGAGCATCTGCAATGAATTTGAGGTTTTCTTCCAGCGTATCGCTGCCGTAGACTGCCTCCACCCACTTCACAAAGCGTCCGGTAATATCGTCGTCGAAGTAGTCGTCATCGCAGATGGGGATGATATTGTCCTTATCCGGGATAATGGTGCGGTACTTGGACGAATCCCATTCACCGCCAGCGTAGGCAAGCCCCTCTACATCCAGCGAGTATCGCCCGAACATACAGCCCACAGCGTAAGAAATTAAGGAGACAACCTCATCCCGTTTGGTACGCACATAGTTACTACCCTGCATGGATTCTGGCACATCGTCTTTGGTGTCAAAGACGCGATGGACAGTTACGTCCTTGTCTGCCACCTCTGGGGTCAACTCATCCTGCAAGCCGTAGATGTCGATGAAAATGCGGTTCAGCTCTTCCTCGTTGGTTTTTAGTTTTTCAAATCGCCCTTCGCATTCCAGCTTCCACGCGTTATAGGCAGAAGCAAGACGCATTACAGGCGGTTTATCACCCCAAGCATAGGCACCAGCCAACTGCAACCGCACCAGCGGATGCCGCTGGAAGTCCCATGACATTTCATAGGAGTCCCAATCGGTTTTTGAGATAAGTATACAATTAGAGACTAATTCATTCAGATCTTTTTCGTTTAGCAGTTTATCCGAAAATGGAATACCCGCAATGTTGCAGGCCTGAAAACTCATAGTTGAGTTTTCTATCATTAGGAGATTAAATGCTACGTTGGAATTTAACAGTGCTAACATCGGCATCATATATTTATTATTGGGGAAAACCGCAGATCCATTTACATCACAAATAAACCCTTTGGGTAAAAATCGAGTACCAAATTTGCTACTGGAAATGAACGTCCATGTTATCCCTGAACGACACATATTTTCAATGTTCTGAATGTAACGCGACCAATGCTTTCCTTTGTTCCTTATTACGGCAAAGTCCTTTACTTCTTTTCCGTCATGCTCCCAGTTCACAATATAGTCTTGATTACCAAACCACTTTCTGTAGCTGCCACCTTTATTATAAGGAAGCCATTTATAATGCCGGGTTAGCATTTCGTCATGCTCTAATCCAAATGTGATTCTGGAAATATTGACTTCATGCCAATACCGCAGAAAACGCTCATTATCGCCTGTATTTTGCCCAATTCGAGGACGGCTAATTTGACCAAGCGGTGCACCTTTGGAAAAACATCCTATCATCTTTTGTGAAGCCCAATATGCAACAGGTATGCCGGGAATATCGAAGAAACTTTCCTGCTTTTGCGTAAAAACTTGTTCTTTCAAAAAGAATCTTTCTTGCTTCTCGTCTACGGAATCGACAGATCCTTGTACGCCAAACAGTTTTTCATAATGGGCATAATAATTGTCAATTCGACTATTCATAAAAACAAAAGATACTGATCCAAAGTCAGAACCAAAAACGCCTCGCCCAAAATGTAACATATTTATAAGCTGATATTCTGATAAAATATTTTTCCGCATTTTCTCATAGGAAGATAAAAACATCCATACTGGAAGAATGATCATTGCCAAATAACCGTTCTTCTTGAGAAAAGAGAGAGATTTTTCAAGAAACGCCGTGCAACAATCAAGTTTGCTATTGGGATAATGACTTTTTAAGAAAGTTGAAAGCCGTGGTCCCATATTTCCGCCACCCATATACGGAGGGTTAGTCACTACTATGTCATACTTCTGAGCCATAACTTCCGCCACCTGAATCAGCGGCAGAACTGTATTCAGCACATTTTCCCGATACAGGCTGATGTCTTCCCGTACTTCCTCCACTCTGGCATAGAGAACGGCAAAGTCCACCGACGTAATGTTCAGGATCGAGCCATATTCCTTCGCATCCCGCAGTTCATTCACAAGCGTTCCTAAATCCTTTTTGAGTTTCGGGTCATTGTTAGTGAAGTAATCAATCGTTGCGTTGTCCAGTCCATTGCTCTCCACAATGGCATACACATGGGGTTGGATGCCACGAGAAAAGATTCGCCGGTCATACTGCCGCGCCTTCATCATGACCGCAAAATAGGCAAGCTGAGCTGCCCGGTCATCAATATCCAGACCGTAGAGGTTGTTCTGCAAAATGCTCTGGGCTGCGTCCCGCTCACTGACACCATATTTCTTGTAGATCTGGATCAGCACGTCAAAGGCGTAGACGAGGATGTGCCCGCTGCCCATGCAGGGGTCAATCACCTTGATGTCCTGCGGTTTAAGGGCGGCATACTCCGCATGGATTTTGTCAAGCTGTGCCTGCACCTCCGGCTCTTGTTCGGCTTCGTCCAGATAGTATTTCCAGCCGGATTTCAACTCGTCGTCGGGATGCCCCTCAATCCAAAGCCGTCCGAGGCTGTTCTCCACCATGTAGCGAACAATCCAATCCGGAGTGAAGAGCTGCGTTGCGGAGGGAATGCGCTCTTTGGTGATTTTCACATTCTTTTTGAGCAGGGCAAAGGTATCGTCCTTGAGTTCAGAGTTGTAATACTGATACAGCCAGCCGATGATCTGCACCTGATCCGTCCAGTCCTCTTCGGGAATATCCGACACCATGCGCCCCAGAATACTGTCGGATTTCAGGATGTTGTTGGGGAACAGCAGCTCGGTATAGCCGCCCATTTTCTCAAACATCCGGGGCAGGGCTTCGTTAAGCGCGTTGCACTGGGTAAGCAGCAGATAGCGGTAAAGGCCTTCGGTCTGGTTGTTCTCGATATACGCGGCAACCTTGTCCTTATCCAGTCCCGGCAAATCCAGATGCAGCGCGTCGCTGAGGATTTCCGGTTTGAATGCGCCGGTGCTGTCCGAAAAGACACGGATATGGCTGGGCAGATAGTTGTTGACTTCCATGAAGCGCAGGGCAATAAAGCGGTTGAACCATGTGTAGGCAACTTCTTCCATGACCTGAGTATATCCCTTCTGGCGAATCTGCGCCACAAGCTCCCTGCGCTGCTTTACCTCGTCAGAAGTCAGGGCATGACCTCCCACGGTCACGGCATCTGCTTCGCCGTAACCTTCCTCGGTAATTCCATATTGATAAGCCCTTTGCGATACCTGTGCGATCAGTTCCGTCCGCGCCCATATCGCAAATTTCTGTATGGCAGATTTATTCATTGCGTTTTCTCCTTCTCAGTTAATCTGGATGCCGTCGCAGTTCTCCAGCGTCCTCAGCAGCTTTTCGCGGATGCCCTCTACATACTGGTCGATATCCTCTTTAGATTGCAGGCGCTTGACGGAGCAGAGGTCATACCGGCGGACAGAGGTGATTTTTTGGGGCTTCGGCGCCGGTGAGCCAGCGGAGGCTTCCGTTTCCGGCTGGGAAGAATGGCTGTCCGATACCATAACCTCCATTCGTCGGCAGATATTGTCCTTGTAGTTGAGAAGCTGCGTGATCATAGCGTCCAGCTCGGTGAGGGACGCGGCTTGCTTTGCCGCTTCACGCTTGCCCACGAAATAATCGTCAGCCTGATGCAGCAGAGCTGTTGCGTCACGGGCTTCGGAGGCGAGCTGATGAACGTCCTGCATACACTGACGGACATTCTCCAAAACCTCATCTTTTTTCATGTCCAGCAGATTATTGTAGGCAGCCTTCACCTTACTGATGAGTTCCGGCAACTCCCCGATCCGGTCATAGGGCTTCGGCATAGCAAGGATCGCTGAAATCTGGCGAAAAACTTCCTGCGCTTCGGCATCCATTGCAAAGTAATCGCGCTCTTTGCTGATTTTATCCATCTGATGCCGGGCATCATCATAGACGTGGCGCTGGGACTTGAAGAACAGCTCCACGCCTTCCATATCTTCAATGGAGTCCAGAAGGTCATCCTGCTTTTGAACCATGCGGGAAAGAAGCGCCACGTTGTCCTTGCGCTGGCTCAGCACGTCGGAGACAAGGTTACGGGCTTCTTCTACAACTTCCCGTTCCGGGTATCTCAACTGCTTATAGGCTTCCAAAAGCTCATTGTAGTGCTTCTCCTTTTCCTCAAACGTGTCCAAAACGAAACGGATCAGCCCATCTTCGTCGGAGGGAATATCCATTGCACCGAGGTAGTCCCGGAGGAAGTTAATGCTCTTTCTCATCAGGTCTTCCGAGGGGGCAATCCGGCGGGTTACAATCGCCTTGTCGATCTCGGAACGTTTCC
>CALXSV010000221.1 GCA_944391235.1 uncultured Clostridia bacterium
CCGCCGCCAGTGGTCGAATTGGTGGATATGCGCGAGGAGTTGCGCTGCGGCAATAAATCCATCTTTTCCTATGCTCTGCAAGAGGCCTTGGATCAGGTTCTGGAGCAGGGCGAGCAGGCTGTGCTGCTGCTTAACCGGCGCGGCTATTATCAGCATTTTTCCTGCCGCGACTGTGGTCAGCCTGTTACCTGTCCGCACTGCGCAGTGTCCATGAGCTATCATAGCAGTCCTCAGGGCGGCATTCTCAAATGCCATTACTGCGGCCGTATTAAAACACCGCCGCGCATCTGCCCCTTGTGCGGCAGCAAGCACATTCGCAGCTTTGGTGTGGGCACGCAGCGCGTTGAAGAGGAGCTGCATCGGCGCTGGCCCTCTGCGCGCATCGGCCGTCTGGATAGCGACGTGATTGAGCAGCGAGGTGCGCACGAACGTATTTACCGTGCCATGAAGCGGGGGGATTTGGATATTCTGGTAGGCACCCAGATGGTGGCCAAGGGCCTGGATTTTCCAGCCTTGCGTCTGGCTGCGGTGGTGGCGGCAGACAGTCAACTCAATTTGCCGGACTGGCGTGCGGGTGAGCGCGTCTACCAGATGATTACCCAGCTGGTGGGACGGGCTGGCCGCCGCGATAAGCAGGGCCTTGCCTTGATTCAAACCTACGTGCCGGAGGCCATGCCCATTGCTGCTGCCGCGCAAGGCGATTATGCTGCCTTTTACCAGGCAGAGCTGCAAAACCGCTATCTGCATGCTTACCCGCCCTTTACCCGGCTCATCCGTGTGCTCTTTTCCTCTGCAGATAGCGCAGCTTTGAGTCAGTGCGCGCAGGAATACAGCTTTTACCTGCGTGAGAACCTGGCAGAGGGAGATGAAATTTGTGGCCCGGCTGAAGCGCCTCTGGCTAAAATCAAGGACCGTTACCGCCGGCAGCTCATCCTCAAGTGTAGCCCGACTGGCACGGATGGCGGCGCAGCGGCTGCCGCAGCAGAGAGCAGTCTGCGTGCCAATTACAAATGCCCGCGCGATTTGCGAATCATCATAGATGTGGATCCCTTCTCTGTGATGTAGCCTGCGCTGGCTAGACGATTTTCAGCCCCAAGATGCGGGCAATTTCCACAGCCTGCAGGGCATGGATTTGCGCGCCTCTTAATTCTGCACAGTTTTCCGATACGGCAATGCCGTCCAGAATACAGGTAGAAAGGTCTATATCCTTTAAGGTTGTTTTAAAGAAATCCGCACCAGAAAAATCTACCTGTTGGAATAGCGGCTTGTTTATCCGCATGTCTGTCAGCCATGCTTCCCTAAAATTGCTGTTCTTAAGGCAGCAGCGCTCCAGCACACTGCTACTGAAATTGCTGTAGCGGAAATTGCTTGCCTCAATTGTGACCGTCTTGAGATGGCTGTTTGGGAAATCGCAGCCCTCTGCTTTGCAATCCAACACTTGTGTATTGCGCCAGTAGCTATCGTTGAATTGGCAGTCCTCAAACATACAGTTTTGCATGCAGCATTCGTAAAAGCTGGATTTGTGAAAGCTGCAATGGATAAACTGGCAGCTGTGGAATACTACCCGTTTGAATTCCATTTGTGATGCATCTAGGTCTGTCTGTTCTTCATTGCCAAAGCTTTCATATGCTATAAGACTGTCATCCTGTCGGGCCTGTTTTAAGCGGTCTGTCAGTGCGGTCGTGTTCATGCTTGGTTTCCTTTTTTGTCAGGGTTCTTTTTGAACATGGGGGCTTGTTGCTTTCTCCTGTATCTTAACATATTGCAGGAAGGTCCACAATGTTTATCGCCTCATACAATCCTTGTGCAGGATGCCCTGCCTATTGAGCGGAAACGGATCCCGCATTCTCTGTGCACAGCTGTGTGTTTTATTGCATATTTGCATATAATATGGTAAAATAACATAATTGCAATGAATAAATTTATATACAACCTGTTATTCTAGGAGGAGATAAAATGGCTAATTTACGCAGAATTATTATGGAGGATGACCCGCTGCTGCATCTGGGATCCGTTGAGGTCAAGCGTTTTGGCAGTACCCTGCATAAGCTGCTGGATGATATGAAGGAAACCATGTATCATGCGG
The DNA here is from genome assembly GCA_944391235.1 of uncultured Clostridia bacterium. Classification (GTDB taxonomy): domain Bacteria; phylum Bacillota; class Dehalobacteriia; order UBA4068; family UBA4068; genus CALXSV01. The sequence goes on from CALXSV010000221.1 coordinate 2,087, forward strand.
ACGGCGTGGGCCTGGCAGCGCCGCAGGTGGGAATTAATAAACAGATTATTGTGGTGGATGACCGCGAACATGGCTTTTACGAGATGGTAAACCCGCGCATTGTGCAGGAAAGCGGTGTGGAACTGGGCATTGAGTTTTGTCTGTCCGTACCGGGACGCGGCGGTAAGGTGCCGCGCGCCACAGAGATTACCGTAGAATATCAGGATCGCTATGGTGCGCCGCATACGCTGGAGGCCAGTGGCTTTTTTGCCCGGGTGTTTCAGCATGAAATTGACCACCTGAATGGTATTTTATTTACGGATGTGATGATTGAGGAAGTGCGTGAGCAGGCGGAGCCGGCCGAGGAGCCGCGCCGTAAGCGTATTGTGGGACGTAAGAAATAGCGACAGGAGAGGTGTTTGCATGCGTATTGTTTTTTT
>CALXSV010000222.1 GCA_944391235.1 uncultured Clostridia bacterium
ATGCGTGTAAAGGAAGGCGTTGCTTTGCAGGAGGATTTGCTTTTCCATATCAGCCGGATTGAGGAGCAAGCGCAGATAATTTCCGGATATGCCAGCCAGGTGGTGAGCGAGCAGAAGGCGCGTTTGGAGCAGCGTTTGGCAGATCTGTTGGGCGATATTGAGGTAGACCAGAGTAAACTGGCCAATGAACTGGCATTTTTTGCGGATAAGGTGGATATTAGTGAAGAGTTAACCCGCTTATCCAGCCATATTGCACAATTCCGTACGGCTGCGCACAGCGATGCTGCTATTGGCCGCAAAATGGAGTTTATCTTACAGGAGATGCTGCGTGAAACAAATACTATTGGCTCCAAATCCAATACGCTTGCCATTACCAACTCTGTGATTGAAATTAAAAGTGAGTTGGAGCGCATACGTGAGCAAATTCAGAATGTTGAATAACAGATTTATCTGATTTTCAAAAATATATGTTCTTTATTAGTGGTATTTTTCTTACAATAATTATTGAATGAAGTATGGAGGTATTATCAACATGGCTATCCCGAAACTGACCCCTGAACAGAGAAAAAACGCTCTTGAAAAGGCCCAGAAAATTCGTAGTCAGCGTATGGAAGTCCGTAAGGATTTGAAGGCTGGTAAACTGACTTTGGCGGATGTTCTGAATAACACAGACAATGAAGTGTACGCCAAAATGAGAGTGAAATATTTATTGGAAAGTCTGCCGCAGGTTGGTAAAATTACCGCTGCCAAATTAATGAAGGAAATCGGTATTGACGAAGCTCGCCATGTCCAGGGTTTAGGTAGCCGTCAGAAAGCACAGCTTTTGGAAAAACTTTCCTAACGATTTAGAAGGCATAATTTGTTGCTATTGCTTGTAATGAGCAGTGGATTCGCCAGTGGTGCTGTGCTTATCTTCGTTGCAAACGAAACCGACCATAATATGCAGTCGGAATCCGTATTCGTTTTATAGCCGACCTGCCGGAAAGAGCATCTTTCCGGCAGGTCGGGGTTGAGGAGCAAATGCATAATAAACAGGAAAAGGGCTTACTGATTGTCATTTCTGGTCCTAGTGGCGTAGGAAAGGGAACTCTGTGTTCCGCCCTTACCAGTCAGGACCCATCCATTTGTTACGCTGTTTCTGCAACAACCAGGCAGCCTCGCCGAGGCGAGCAGGAGGGGAGCAGCTATTATTTTCTTGATGAGGGTGAGTTTTTGCGCCGCCGCGACAATGGAGAATTCCTGGAATGGGCCGAGGTTTTTGGCAACTACTATGGAACCCTCCACTCTGAGGTAGAGCGGCTTACCTGCGCGGGCAAGAATGTGATTTTAGAGATTGATGTGCAAGGGGCTATGCAGGTCAAAGAGGCTTGTCCGGATGCCGTGTCCATTTTTATTCTTCCGCCTTCTTACGATGAACTGGAGAAACGCATCCGTCTGCGTGGAACGGAAAGCGAGGAAGTTCGTAATTTGCGCTTGTCGCAGGCTGCACAGGAGATGACTATGGCAGAGGCCTACGATTATATGATAATAAATGATGATGTTGACAATGCCGTTCGATGCATTCAGGGTATCATTGCTAAGGAAAAGGCCAGGCGGTAAAGGAGGGATTACCTTGATTAATAAACCCGCTCTTCATGATTTAATGGAAAATTGTGATTCTAAGTACCAGCTGGTGGTTGTCGCCGCGAAACGGGCGCGTGATATTATAGACCATGACCCGGATTTGGCTCTTACTTCGCGAATCAATGCCGTTTCTCTGGCGCTGCGCGACGTAGCTGAAGGAAAAATACATTATGAGCATGTTTCTTCAGGCTCCGAAGATACAGAAGCAGAGTAAGGGGCATGTTGTGTATGGTGTATCAACATAAAATGAATAATACTTATCCAGAGTGGCGGAGGGAACGGCCCTATGAAGCCCGGCAACCTGCGTAGCAAGGTGCCAAATCCGGCGGTTATTACCGAAAGATGAGAAATTGCTTTTGCGCTCCGCCGAAGGCTGGAGCGTTATTTGTTTTTACAAAAGGAAGGTGGCTTGTATGAAAACCTATTTGTTTACTTCTGAATCTGTTACAGAAGGGCATCCGGATAAAATTGCCGATCAGATATCGGACGCGATTCTTGATGCAATGCTGGAAAAAGACCCGAACAGTCGTGTGGCGTGCGAAACCTTTATTACCACAGGTATGATTTTTATTGCCGGAGAAATCAGTACCAACTGTTATGTAGATGTTGCCGCTGTTGCGCGGGAAACAGTACGTAAGATTGGCTATACGCGAGCAAAATTTGGTTTTGACTGCGATACCTGTGCTGTTTTGACTTCCATAGATGAGCAGTCCGGCGATATTGCCATGGGTGTCAATCAGGCTCTGGAAAGCAGAAGCGGCGATAAGGATACTTTTTCCACTATCGGTGCTGGTGACCAGGGGATGATGTTTGGTTATGCCTGCGATGATACGCCGGAATTGATGCCCCTGCCCATTAGTCTGGCGCACCGGTTGACGCGTCAGTTAGCTGCGGTACGTAAAAGTGAATTGGATTCTCCGCTGTTACCGGACGGAAAGGGGCAGGTTACCATTGAATATATGGAGGATGGCACACCTTTACGAATTGATACGGTTGTGGTATCTACCCAGCACCGCGGGGATGTTTCATTGGATGAGCTAAGACCCTATATTATTAAGAAT
>CALXSV010000223.1 GCA_944391235.1 uncultured Clostridia bacterium
AGCCACGATAGCCGCTCATGCGGATAAAAGGATTATATTTCCGCTCAAAGTCCAGATCAGATAGAGGACCATGTCCGCTACAGACGACTTTATTTCCCGGTAAAGAAGCCAAGCGCCTAAGGGAAGCCATAATGCTGGCCTCATTGCCATAAGGCAAATCCGTACGGCCCATGGACAACTGGAAAAGAACATCCCCACAAAAAAGCAGATCCTCACAAACCAAGCTAATGCTGCCCGGCGTATGCCCGGGAGTCAGCAGAACATCCAATTTAAGCTCGCCCAATTCAAGGACATCGCCATCGTTCAAAAAAGCGCTCGGCTCTCCGCCATTGCCCTTAAAGCCAAAAGACATAGCGCAATTGTTATAGCTGTCCTTTAAAATAACCAGCTCCTTTTCATTAATCAGCAGTTCTGCGCCTGTTAAGGCCATCAATTCCACATTACCGCTAACATGATCCCAATGCGCATGTGTATTGACGATTTTTACGATTTTAGCCCCCTGCTCGTCAACTGTTTGCTTAATAAAGGGTGCCGAGGAGCCGGGATCCACAACCAAAGCCTGATTGGTCGCCTTGTCTATCAAAACATAGCAATTTGTTTCAATGGGTGGTACCTCTACAATCAGAGGAATCATTTTATATTTTTCTGTTTCAATCATGTTCGTCATACTGGTTTATACCTCCTTTAATCATCCTCTATTTATTTGTGCGGTGGGGATTCCAGCAAGAAAGTAGCAGGACCATCATTAACCAGCTCTACCAGCATATGAGCCTGAAACACACCGGTTTCCACAACGATTCCCTGCGCACGCAGCAGCTGTACATATTCCTGATACAAGTACTCAGCCTCCTGCGGCGGTGCAGCCTGCTCAAAGCCAGGACGGTTCCCGCGCCGGCAATCTGCATATAAGGTAAACTGTGAAACAACCAACGCACTGCCCTTCATATCGAGGAGGGAAAGATTAAACCTGCCCTGCTCGTCCTCAAAAACACGCAAATTTGCTGTCTTTTGGGCCAACCAGGCAGCATCCTGCTGGCTATCTCCTCTGCCAACGCCCAGAAAAATCACATAGCCTGGTCCAGTCTGCCCGGTCATACGCCCATCGACATGTACAGCGCCCTGCCGTACTCTTTGTAGTAAAGCCCTCATCGATTTCCCTTCTTCTGGTGGACCAGACGGCGGACCTCCATCACGTCGCGAACACGCAAAATACGCTGCCTTAAATAATCCAGCTGGTCCAGCGATTTAACCTCCATTTTAATATAAATGCTGCTCGTTCTGGCTTTTCTATCTACTGTAACACGCATACCGTTGACTGGCGTTTTTGTCTCAGCCAGAATGGTCATTACATCCATTAACAAGCGGTCTCGATCCATGCACAGTATCTCTATCTCCACCTGGAACACTCCATTGGTGCTAGCGCCCCAGAACACCTCCATCATGCGCTCTGGCTCAGTTTCCGCATACCGGATGGCATTGGGGCAATCGGCACGGTGCACGGAAATTCCGCGGCCACGGGTAACATAGCCAATAATGTCCTCCCCTGGCAGGGGTTTGCAGCAGGCAGCCAGCCTTACCATTGGATTATCCAGGCCGGAGACAATAATCCCTGTTGCGCTATCCGAAGGCTGTGCTGTTTCAAGGCGCAACGGCAAAACCGGAGGCTCGCTTTTCACTATACTGTCTTTCAGTTTCATTACCACTGTATCACCGCGTACCGCGCCTTCGGCAACAGCAGCGTAAAGGTCATCAATGGTAGTACAGTTAAAGCGGTGGGCAATCTCCAGCAAGGGCTCCTCACGAATCAAATCCGAGGGAGAATAACCGATTTTCTTACATTCTCTATCCAATATCTCGCGTCCGGAGACAATATTTTCATCCCGTTTTTCCTTACGGAACCACTGCCGTATTTTATTTTTTGCCTGCTGGGTGCGGCAGATTTTCAACCAGTCACGGCTTGGCCCCCGCCCTTTTGCAGTCAGGATTTCCACAATATCTCCGTTGGCCAACTGCGTTTCCAACGGAACCAGACGGCGGTTCACACGCGCGCCTACGCATTGATGCCCAACCTCTGTATGAATACGATAGGCAAAATCAATGGGTGTAGAGCCGGTGGGGAGCTCATAAACATCTCCCTTGGGACTAAAGACATAGATATTGTCATCAAACAAATCATTCTTTACGTTCTCCATGAACTCACGGGAATCGCCGATTTCCTGCTCCCATTCCAGCATTTGCCGCAGCCATTCTACCTTTTTATCAAAATCTGCATCAGCAGATTTGCCCTCCTTATAACGCCAGTGGGCGGCAATGCCGTATTCAGCAATACGATGCATTTCCCAAGTACGGATCTGCACTTCAAAAGGAACGCCGTTATCCGCAATCACCGTAGTGTGAATGGACTGATACATATTCTGCTTGGGCATGGCAATATAATCTTTAAACCGCCCGGGAATCGGCTTCCAGCGAGAGTGAATAATACCCAAAGATTCATAGCACTCGCGCACCGAATCAACAATAATGCGAATGGCATTTAAATCAAAAATCTCAGATAGCTCTTTTTGCTGCCGCAGCATTTTGTTATATATGCTGTAATAGTTTTTAACACGCCCATAAACCTCCGCCTTTATACCGGCCTCATCCAGATCTTTATGGATAATGCGGATATGATCTTGGATAAAGTTATCCCGCTCGGTCTGCTGCATAGCCAGATTGTATTTTAATTCCTCAATTTTTTCCGGCTCCAGCACCTCAATGGAAAGGTCTTCCAGCTCACTTTTCAGCTTGAAAATACCAAGCCGGTGCGCTAACGGGGCATAGATATACAAGGTTTCCTCGGCAATTTCCTTTTGTCGCAGGGGAGAACGGTGGCTGCCAATGGTACGCATATTATGCAGCCGGTCAGCCAGCTTAATTAAGATAATCCGAATATCGCTGGACATGGCCATAAACATTTTACGCAGGTTTTCGGCTTGTGCCTCATGACGGGTACGGAATTCCAGCTTATTCAGCTTCGTTACCCCATCTACCAGCTTCATTACCGTAGAGCCGAACATAGCCTCAATATCCTCACGGGAATATTGGGTATCCTCCACCACGTCATGCAGAAGGCCGGCAATAATTGTCGCATCATCAATTTGCAAAGAAGCCAGGATATTGGCAACCTCCATAGGATGGATGATATATGGTTCTCCGCTATCACGAAACTGATTTTCATGCGCCTTGCTGGCCAGCTCATATGCTTTATAGATAAGCTCGGAATTTGAAGATGGATTATAAGCCTTTACCTTATTTATGATTTCTTCAATTGTGACTGCCATATATATCACCTCGACTCCATGGAATTCTACGCTCTATAAAAAGATAATAGAGCCAATAGCTCTATTATCGCAAAACACAGCAATTCTGCTTCTACTGCTATTAATATAGCTCGCCGGCCGAATGGAGACGATCCAATTCTTCAATCAGGAAAGTATTGACAATACGAATATATGTCCCCTTCATACCCAGGGAGCGCACTTCAATCAGACCAGCAGATTCCAGCTTGCGCAGGGCATTTACAATTACAGAACGGGTTATACCTGCCTGATCCGCAATTTTGGAGGCTACCAGCAGGCCGTCTGTACCGCTTAAATGATTAAAGATATGCACCGCCGCTTCTAGCTCAGAATAGGACAAGGTCTCAATGGCATTGGATACTGCAGCCTTTTGCCTCGCCATACTTTCCACACGCTCTAGACGTGCACGCTGAATCTCCATGCCAATAACCGTAGCGCCAAACTCTGCCAAAATAATGTCCTCATCCAAAAAGCGGTCTGTTTTGGACATCAACAGGGTACCGAGTCGCTGCCCACCACCCAAAATAGGAATTATAGTGGAAAAAATATTTTCAATAGAGCATCTGGTATCCCGCTTAAAAACACAGTTTTCCTTCCCCGCAATATTCATTACCGTTTTGCTAACACGCAGCAATTCATCATTATTACGGTCCGGATAGCGAGATTCCCGTTTAATAATATCCTCTACAATAGGACAATGAAAGGTATCGATAAAGGCATAACCCCAGACCCGGCCACGGCGGCCCAAAATATAAACATTTGTACCAATACTTGTGCACAAGCTTTCCGCAATCTCAGCAAAACTAACCTGCCGGCCTGTTGTCCTCTGAATCACCCTATTCATTTGTCTTGCTTTTTCTAAGAGTGCCATAGTTTCATCAAGCTCCGTATACACGGCGATTAACGGTGCCCATTACTTATCCTTATTGTCCCGGCGAAGAAAAGTAGGCAGCTCCAGATCATCGAAGCTAATGGGCTTCAGCTCCCAGTCTGTAGCCGGGAAATTAGGTGCGATAGGAGAATTTGGAACCTTGCTTTTGCCCGAGCCTGCGCTTATGGAAACCGGATTACGGTTGTCAAAACCAGTGGCAATCACCGTTACCTTAATCATATCCTCCATTTCCTCATCAATACCCGCACCAAAGATAATCTGGGCGTCCGGATCTGCCACATCATATATGTATTTGGCCGCATCATTGGCTTCCAGCAGACTCATATTGGCCGAGCCGGTAATGGACAGAAGAATACCTTTAGCGCCTTTGATGCTGGTCTCCAACATGGAGCTGGAAATTGCATTGGCGGCAGCATCCACCGCCTTCGTCTCGCCCTTGGCCATGCCAATGCCCATCCAGGCAGATCCGGCATTGCTCATTACAGACTGTACGTCGGCAAAGTCAAGGTTAATCAAGGCTGGCTTGCTAATCAAGTCAGAAATGCCCTGAACACCCTGGCGCAACACATCATCTGCCAACATAAAAGCTTCTTCGATTGTTGTCTTTTTATCTACAACCTGCAACAGCTTATCATTGGGGATGGTAATAAGCGTATCTACATTATTTTTAAGCTCGCTGATGCCCATTTCTGCCTGCTGAGCACGGCGGCGGCCTTCAAAGCCAAAAGGCTTTGTCACTACGCCAACAGTAAGCGCACCAGCTGCTTTGGCCAGACCAGCTACTACAGGAGCAGCACCTGTACCAGTACCGCCGCCCATACCAGCCGTAACAAACACCATATCCGCGCCTTCCAGTAAGCCTTCTATTTCAGAGCGACTTTCTTCTGCTGCTTTTTTGCCAACTTCAGGGTTACCTCCGGCACCCAAGCCTTTGGTCAGCTTTGGCCCGATTTGCAGCACAGACTCAGCGCCTGAATAATTCAGCGCCTGTAAATCCGTATTGATGGCGATAAAGTCTACGCCCGTAAGATTGTTGTTTATCATACGGTTAACAGCATTGCTACCGCCACCACCAATTCCTATTACTTTAATTTTTGCATACTGGCTGGTCTGATTATCTTCCAAAAGCAGCATCCCCAAACCTCCTTAAAATTTCCCAAAAGTAAGAACAAAACTGTTTATTTTTAAAACCATCTGCGCATATCTTTTATACTTAGATATTATTAAAATATAGGTAAAACTCTCCATATTTAAGATTCTGCGCAGAGTATTGTTTCCCTTCCGAACATTCTGAAAATTGTACGATTTCCAGCAAATATTTATTAAACTACTTGAATACCGGCCATTCCGGAATACTGACGTCGATATAATGCACGCTCTGCTGGCTGTTACTGCGAATATCTTTTAAAATATTGGAATAGACCACATACTTTGACGCAAAATCAGAGGCATCTCCTATGCGTATTTCCGTACCGTCCAACAAATACAAACGAATGTCCTGTACATTCTGTACATTAATCTCCCCAACATCCGTTGCTTCCGCAGGCAAAGAGGAGAGAATGGACAGCGCTTGCTCCAGACCTTCCACATCAATAACACTCCCGGGAAGACTTCCGCAGTTGTGCACATCTATGCCAGAGATAAAGGGCAGCGAAGCGGTTTGGAGGGAGCTATGCCGTTCTAGCACGCGCCCGGTATTATCCAACTCTACAACGGCGTTACCAATGGTAACAAAAGCAACCGGCGTACGCTCCTCCACCTCGATGCATACGGTACCTGGCAGCTTAAGTGAAACCCGCGCTGAGCGCACCCAAGGAGAAATACGCAGGTAATCCTCAGCATCACCTCGAGAAACGGAGAAAATGCTCTCCCCTATTGCATAACCGGAAAGACGGCATAAGCTCTCATAATCCGCATGCGTATTGCCAGTAATTTCAATGTTGGTAACAGTGAAAAAACTTGAACGGGAAAAAAAGTAGCCGGAAAACAGGCAGGCGACAAGAAAGACCAGCACAAGCGTGCGTCTGAACCAGTCCGATATACGACGTCGGCCACGATATTTATTGATATCCACTATATCTGAACTGCGCTTCATGCAAGTATACCCGCTGTAAAAAATCTGTTTACCCACAAAAAAATATAAACACTGATAATTATACCACAAATATTACAATATGCGAAAGATTTTTATCGCCAAAAAGAGCGCGCAAATCATGTTGAATAATTGACAAATAATGCATAAAACATATATAATAAATTAGTTACGATAGATATTACAGTCAATCTAAGCATCTAGGGGAAAAACTGTAGACTTGCACCGAGGATATAACTTTCTATTGAGGTATGATATATGTCGATTAGCAGACCACGCGGAACAAACGATTTTTTACCGGAAACCACAGCCAAATGGCAGGCAGTAGAAGCCCTGCTTCGAGAGCAATGTCGCGAGTATGGTTTTGGAGAAATCCGTACCCCGCTTTTTGAAGAAACGGAATTATTTGCCCGTGGTGTTGGGGATACTACGGATATTGTGCAAAAGGAAATGTATACCTTTGAAGATCACGGCGGACGATCGGTTACCCTGCGACCAGAGAATACAGCCTCGGCCTGCCGTGCTTATCTTGAAAACAAGCTCTATGGAGCAGTGCAGCCAGTTAAGCTCTACTATCTTGGCCCTATGTTCCGCTATGAGAAACCGCAGGCCGGGCGTTTCCGACAATTCCACCAGTTTGGTCTGGAAATATTTGGCAGTGAATCGCCTGCCGCAGATGCAGAAATCATTGCCTTTGCCTGGGATTTTTATCAGCGGCTTGGCATCCGCGGACTGGAGCTTAAAATCAACAGTGTAGGCTGTCCCAAGTGCCGTCCAGCCTATCGCCAAGCCCTACAGTCCTACTTCCATCCGCATCTGGATGCTCTTTGCAACTCCTGTCGGGATCGTTTTGCGCGCAATCCGTTGCGCATTCTGGACTGCAAAAGCGAAGTATGTCAGCAAATTGGCGCCAATGCGCCGCAAATATACGAATACCTATGCACAGAATGTGCAGAGCATTTCAGCAGTGTACAGGCCATGTTAAAAGCGGCTGGTATTCCCTATTGTATAGATTCACGATTGGTGCGAGGTCTGGATTATTATACCAAAACCGCTTTTGAAATCCAGGTCACTGGTATTGGCGCACAATCCGCCATTTGTGGCGGTGGCCGCTACGATGGTCTAATTGAAGAAATCGGTGGAGAGCACATTCCTGGTGTTGGCTTTGCTTTAGGCATGGAGCGAATCTTTAGCGCATTGGCCGCACAGGGTGATGACATTGAGGTAGAAAATCATCTGGAGGTATATATCATTGTTGCCGGTGGCATAGAGGAAAGCGCAGCTGCCTTTTCCATCGCCAATCAGTTGCGGCAGGCTGGTATTGCAACAGAGATGGATTATGCGGACAAAAGCTTTAAGGCGCAGATGAAGGCAGCAAACCGCCTGCATGCGCGTTATGCTGTGATTATTGGCGATAGCGAGGTTCAGACGCAGACAGCAAGCGTCAAGAACATGGAAAGCGGAGAACAGCAGGCAGTTGCCTTTGCTGATATAAAGGCTTACTTTATCGGGCGTTAGCAAAGCCGATTTATCCATAAGCGACCCATTTACAATTAAAAGAGATTAAGGAGTAAAGCGATGACTGAAACCATGATGAAGCGTACGGATTATTGCGGCGCACTTCGACTTAGCGATGCTGGCCGTGAAGTTGTACTTACCGGTTGGGTACAGACCAACCGCGACCACGGTGGTCTGATTTTCATTGACCTGCGTGACCGTGAGGGCCTTGTTCAAATAGTGATAGATCCCTCGCATGTCAGCGCAGAGGTATTTGCCCAGGCAGAAGCAGCCCGAGGCGAATTTATCCTCAACGTACGCGGTACCGTACGTCCCCGTGATAAAGAAGCGGTAAATCCCAACCGTGCAACCGGTGAAATCGAGGTCGTATGCACGCATATGGTCACCCTCAATAAGGCGAAAACCCCACCTTTTTATATTGAAGACGATGTCAACGTAGATGAAATGATTCGCCTTAAATATCGTTATCTGGATTTGCGCCGGCCCATCATGCAGCAAGCACTGCGCCTGCGGCATAAGGTTACCATTGCCATGCGTCACTTCCTTGATCAGGAAGGGTTCCTGGAAATAGAAACCCCTATTTTATGCAAAAGCTCCCCTGAGGGCGCACGTGACTATCTGGTGCCTTCCCGCGTTCACCCGGGTGAATTCTATGCCCTGCCGCAAAGCCCGCAGCTGTTTAAGCAGATTCTCATGGTAGCCGGCATGGATCGTTACTTCCAAATTGCGCGCTGCTTCCGTGACGAAGATTTGCGTGCAGACCGCCAACCGGAATTTACACAGCTGGATATAGAAATGAGCTTTATGACCGAAGAAGAAATCCGCGCCATTTCCGAGCGCATGCTACAGTATGTGTTTAAGGAAGCGCTGGGCGTTGATATTCCGCTACCCTTCCCGGTTATGAGCTGGGATGAGGCCATCGGTCGCTATGGCTCTGATAAGCCGGATTTGCGCTTTGGTATGGAGTTGATTGACATCAAAGACGTGGCGCTGGCCAGCGATTTTACCACTTTTAAATCCGTTGCAGAAAAAGGCGGTTGGGTACGTGGCATCAATGCAAAAGGCGCTCGCTTCTCGCGCCGTACCATGGATGATTTAAAGGATTTCGTTGCCATCTACGGCGCCAAAGGCTTGGCCTATATTATCATAGAAGAGGATGGGCTTAAATCGCCTATCGCAAAATTTTTTAGCGAAGAGCAGTTGAACGAGATTTGCCGCCGCATGGATGCGGAGCCGGGCGATGTGTTAATGTTTGTAGCAGCAGATCCGGATATCACGGCAGCCAGTTTGGGCGCATTGCGTTGCGAGGTGGCCAAACGCCTGAATCTCATCGACCATACTGAGTTTAACTTCCTCTGGGTGGTGGACTTCCCCATGTTCGAATGGAGCAAGGAGGATCAACGCTGGAGTGCCATGCATCATCCCTTCACCATGCCCAAGGAAGAAGACCTCGATAAGCTGGAAACAGATATTGGCGCTGTACGCTCTCAGGCCTATGACTGCGTGTTGAATGGCTGCGAATTAGGCGGCGGCTCCATTCGTATCCACCGCGAGGATATTCAAAACCGCATCTTTGCTTTACTCGGACTGAATGAGGAAGAGCGCCGCGAAAAATTTGGCTATTTATTGGATGCCTTTGAGTACGGTGCACCGCCGCATGGCGGTCTGGCCTTTGGCCTAGATAGAATGATTATGCTAATGGCGGATAAGGACAGCATCCGTGATGTAATTGCTTTCCCAAAAACGCAGTCGGCCAGCGATATGATGGTGCAGGCGCCAAGCAGTGTCACCAGCAAGCAGCTTAGAGAGCTGCATATTCGCACAACACAAAAAGAGCAAAAATGACAACTCCAGGCCAGGGAATCCCCTGGTCTGTTTGCTGGCTCAAAATACCGCGCCAATATTCGTGCACAATCTGTCTTTTTGCCCTATTTTAATGAACAAAATTTGGCAACGCTTATGGTTGTTAGGACAAAGGCTTTGTGATATAATATATATATCTCCAAAGTTGATCAGCCGCGCGTTTTGACCCAACACACTTGATACGGGATTCCGTTCTTCGAATATGGCCGGCATGCCTCGTTTCTTTAGTGGACGTCGAAAGTATGCGAGAGGAAACCCACCTGCACCTAGCAGGTTTCAAAACAGCGGTTATCACTTTGGAGATATTTAAATTGTCAACAGTTGAGCATAGCAGCTGCCGAGGCATAGTCCGGTAATACGATGAAAGCCTCGGTACAGCAAAAGACAGGCCCTGCTTTTTGCTGAATCAATAAAATATTATAAAAATACTTTTGGAAACGGTTTAGCTTTCGAGCTATGCCGTTTCGCTTCTTCTTGTCGGGAGTTTTCATGTAGCTGTAAGACGAGTTCCTGCTTTCCTTTTGGGGCTTTGGTTTTCCTGCTTATATCACGGCAATAGCACTCTTTGAGGACGTTTAAAATGAAGTGAAGGGACTCTCACCATTGTTGACATCGATAAGCGGCACGCCCTTTTCAAGAAATAGAAGATCTAGACAAAACCTTACACACAAATATTCACGCCCCAGCCGCGACAGCTCTTTGGTAATCAGCAGCTCCACTTCTCTGTTTTCGATCCCTCACCAAAGCTCGCTCTACCCCGGATAGTTGAAGTTCGTGCCCAGATATCTGTTGTTCATGAAATATATCAATCGAAAGCAACCATATGATAACAGAAAGACATCGCTGCGCAGCGATGTCTTTCTGTTATCATATGGAATAATTTATCAGCTATATCGGCTTACACAACATCCGCAAGAGTCTTTTCATCATAAAACGCATTACAAGTTAGTAAAACTCAACCCACAGCAGATAGGTACGGCATTCATGAACTCTATCACATAGCTTTGCTTCGCATTCCAGGCAGGATACTGATGTAAGATCACCCTCGGTCAGCCGGAGGATATCCCCGATCCTGCATTCTTCCAATGGCATTACAAGATAGAAGCCTCCCTCGGTAGACACTCAATGATTCCATTTTTAGAGAGGACAGGAAAATGCGCACAAATATTTTAGGGATGCTCCTTGCCGTTCTGCAACATCTTTCATCGGAGAATAAGCACGATCACCTTACTTGCCAAAGCAATCATAATACAATGGGGATAATGGGGCAAGTAAATCAAGTGATATGATCATTTAACTGTTCCGACATTAAGCATACCATCTCTGACCATCAAAGCCGCGAAAGGCTCGAACAGGATAGATGTAGGTGCAGATATAATATCATTTACATATGGCTCCTACCAGAAATAGGAGCATAAAAGAGCGCATCGCCATACTCAATTCCATGAAAATAGCAATACTACATAAGTATTCGAAGGCCAGTACCTATCATCACAAGTACTGGCCGTTCCTCTTATTCCGCAAACAGCGGTGTAGATAAATACCGATCACCGGTGTCGGGCAAAAGCGCAACAATGGTCTTTCCTTCATTCTCAGGACGCTTTGCAAGCTCGATTGCAGCAAAAACAGCCGCACCGGAGGAAATACCAACAAGAACCCCTTCGCTCTTACCGATCAGCTTTCCCGTTGCAAACGCATCCTCATTGGATACAGGGAGGATCTCATCATAAATACCGGTATTTAGAACAGCGGGAACAAAGCCGGCCCCGATTCCCTGAATTTTATGAGCACCGGCTACACCAGTGGACAAAACAGCAGAGGAAGCAGGCTCTACAGCTACAACCTTGATTGTGGGATTTTGGGATTTTAAATATTCACCAACACCTGTTATCGTGCCGCCTGTACCAACACCAGCAACGAAGATATCTACCTTACCATCGGTATCCTCATAAATTTCTGGACCTGTGGTTTCACGGTGTGCTTTGGCATTAGCAGGGTTTACAAACTGACCGGGAATAAAGCTATTCGGGATCTCCTTTGCCAGCTCCTCTGCCTTTGCGATAGCTCCCTTCATACCTTTTGCCCCCTCGGTAAGCACCAGCTCTGCACCGTAAGCTTTCATAAGCTGACGGCGTTCCACAGACATCGTATCCGGCATTACAATGATAAGTCGGTAGCCCCGTGCCGCTGCTACCGCAGCAAGACCAATGCCCGTATTGCCGGAAGTAGGCTCAATAATAACAGAGCCTGATTTGAGCTTTTCGCTGGCTTCCGCATCATCGATCATCGCCCTAGCGATACGATCCTTCACAGATCCGGCAGGATTGAAGTATTCCAGCTTGGCAACGACCTTCGCTTTCAGATTAAAGGCTTTTTCAATATGCGTGAGTTCCAAAAGAGGGGTTTTTCCGATTAACTGATCAGCAGATGTGTAAATGTTAGACATAATAGTAACCTCCAATTATTTGACTGCATCAAAGCCATTTTGAAGATCGGCAATGATGTCATCAATATGCTCCGTACCGATGGAAAGACGAATAGTGTTCGGCTTGATACCCTGGTCAGCGAGTTCTGCTTCGGAAAGCTGACTGTGCGTGGTTGTTGCAGGGTGAATGACAAGACTCTTCACATCGGCAACATTGGCAAGCAGCGAAAAAATTTTCAGGCTGTCAATGAATTGATGCGCTTCTTTTAGGCCGCCCTTGATTTCAAAGGTAAAGATGGAGCCGCCTCCATTGGGAAAGCATTTCTGATACAGTGCATGGTCTGGGTGCTCTGGCAGCGATGGATGATTGACCTTTTCGACCTGTGGATGATTGCATAGGAATTCAATAACCTTCTTGGTATTCTCTGCATGACGTTCCAACCGCAGAGACAGTGTTTCGATGCCCTGCAAAAGCAGAAAAGCTGCAAAAGGTGAAATCGTTGCGCCTGTATCACGGAGCAGAACAGCACGGATGTAGGTCACAAAGGCTGCCGGTCCCACCGCCTCTACAAAAGATACACCGTGGTAGCTTGGATTAGGGTCAGCAATGGCCGAATATTTTCCGCTTGCTGACCAATTAAATTTGCCAGAGTCCACGATGATGCCACCGAGGGTAGTGCCGTGCCCACCAAGAAATTTGGTTGCGGAATGGATGACGACATCCGCACCATGTTCAATGGGGCGGATAAGATACGGTGTACCGAAGGTGTTGTCTACCACCAGCGGAAGACCGTACTTATGAGCAAGCTCGGCGAGTGCATCGATATCCGGAATATCGCAGCTAGGGTTACCGAGGGTTTCAATATAGATTGCTCTTGTATTTTCCTGAATAGCTGCTTCAACCTCTTCAAGCTCATGGATATTTACAAAGCTTGCTGTAATACCGAAATTCGGAAGAGTATGTGCCAGCAGATTATAACTTCCTCCGTAGATGGTTTTCTGTGCGATAAAATGACCGCCGTTCTGACCGAGCGTTTCAAGAACATAGGTAATTGCGGCCGCACCAGAAGCGAGTGCCAATGCGGCAACGCCGCCTTCAAGCGCTGCCACACGCTGCTCAAGCACATCCTGTGTTGAGTTGGTCAATCGACCATAGATGTTACCCGCAGCAGAAAGTCCAAAGCGTGCAGCGGCGTGTGCACAGTTGTGGAAAACATAAGAAGTGGTTGCGTAAATCGGTACTGCACGGGCATCGGTTGCAGAATCCGGTTTTTCCTGCCCGACATGAAGTTGCAAAGTCTCAAATCTGTAATTAGACATAATGGTAATTTCCTTTCGTTATGAGATGTGTTGTGTATAGCGTTTATTGGTCAATCCTATTACAACGACACATTCGCCCAAATCGGAAATTCTCTCTTACAAGTTTTTCAAAATCGTTTTCCATAGAGGTACCTGCCTTATAAAAATTAAAACCGGAAGACTCCGATAAGTCTCCCGGTAATAAACACGGTATTTCCCGCAGGTGTTTATGCGGGAACGTGTCTTGCCTTTGGGATGGAGAACGCATCGGAAATGAGAGCGCAGAAACACATGCACATCTGACAAATCCACATGTACATCTCCGTCATCATAATATTAATGGGATTAAACTTTTCCATGCTCCTGTTCTCCTTTCTAAAACCTATTAAACAAGTTGGTTTTAGTATAATGCGTAAAACCTATCTTGTCAATAGGTAAATAATTTTTTCTAAATAATTTACTAAAACAATAGGATAAAAGCATTGAGTAGACTTTCAACACCTGCTACAGAAATGTACTGTAACTGTACCATATGGCATTCAAAGTACAGAAACGAGCCAGAGCATACAAGCACAATTACATAGAAAAGGAGGGCAAAAAGTTTTTAGCTTCTCCCCCTCTTTTCATTACAAGTTATATAACAACCTCCCTTTTCGGTTGATTGTCGATACTATTTTATAAGGCTCTGCCTCTACCTATCTTTTCTTTGTGTAGACAGTACCACGGGCTCCCCCACATAAGGATTTGCTGCGGCAAAAGCAGTTCAACTCATGATCGTTTACCACACCCACAGCCTGTAAATAGGAGTAAATGGTAACCGTGCCAGTATATCTCATGCCGCGACGCTGTAAATCAGCAGATACCCGGTCGGATAGCTCTGTGCATGGAGGAATATGGTCATCCATATTGACAATGATGTTTCCTGCTGTAAACTGCCATAGGTAGGAAGAAAAGGAGCCATATTGTTTTTGGATATCGAGAAAAATCTGTGCATTATGTACAGCGGCCCGGATTTTACCACGATTCCGGATAATTGTCGAATCCGCCAATAACTGCTGAATCTTTTCCTCATCATAAGCTGCAATTTTCTTTACATCAAAATTATCAAAGGCGCGCCGGAAATTTTCTCTTTTATGCAAAATAATGCTCCAGGAGAGTCCAGCCTGAAATGTTTCCAATAAAAACATCTCATACAGCCTGTCATCATCGTAAACAGGTACGCCCCATTCCAAATCATGGTAGGCGGTATATAAATCAGATGCATTTTGTGCCCATTTGCAGCGTTGCTGCTTCAAATACGCCACCTCCATTACAAGGCAAAGTCCTCGGTCTGACCAGTCTGCGGCAGGCTAAGCTGAGGCAAATCAGCCAAGCTATCAATACCAAAAAAGCTTAGAAATTCGGAGCTGGTACCATACAAAATCGCCCGGCCCGCTCCACTGACCCGGCCAACCTCGCAAATCAGCTTTTTTTCCATCAGCTTGGACATAACATGGTCGCTGTCCACCTGACGAATCGCGCTGACCTCAGCACGGGTTATGGGCTGCTTATAGGCAACAATTGCTAATGTTTCCATAGCGGAGGCTGACAACTGTTGGTACTTTGGCCGGTACAAACGCTCAACCAAAGGTGCG
>CALXSV010000224.1 GCA_944391235.1 uncultured Clostridia bacterium
GGAAACCATGCCGGAATTTGCCGGAAGTAGAAGCCATAAGGAGAGGAATTGAGCCACAGATACAAGGGCTTGCGATTGAGCAGATTACAGTCAGCCGCCCGGAAGTAGTTGCACGCCCTACCGCCGATGAATTTTGCCGCCTTTGCTGCTTGGTAATCCAGAGGAGCCAAACGGATAAACCGCTTGCACCCTCGAAAATGGTATTTATTTTTCCTGCCAGCATGGATATTCAGACGGGGAAAAGTGTGTATTTATGCGGCTTGCAGAGTGCTAAAACAGGTTAGGGCATATCATATCCTCCCGAAAGCGAAAAACGCCGTTCTAGCATTCCACAAAAATAGAGAAAGCGGGCAAGAAGCCGTTAGGCTTCCTGTCCGCTTTTCTTTGCAACCTGTCTGCCAGCTGTTAAGTTCGTTTGTTTTCCATACTTTCTTATCGACAGTTGCCTTTTGTGTTGTACATGTCCTTTTTGCTTGATAGTTAAGCCTCAAAGCCGATGAGGATGCCGCCCCTTTCTGCATAATAGCTGCATAGACCGCTGGTTTTCATAATTTGAATTTGACAAGCGGAAAAGCTTTGGCGAATTTTGTCCTTTATGTACTCTGCCATTTCTGCATTAAAGCAGTGGGCGATGATCACTTTTCCTCCATTGAATTTGCGCTTGACCATCTCCTCAATAGCGCGGTTGTAAGCGCCCAGCTTACCGCGGTGCTTATGCAGCAGCTGCAGTTCGCCCTTTTCCGAGGCTGTGCCAAGAATTTTTATGCCCAGAATGCTGGCCAGGCTGCCTTGTATCTTGCTGACGCGTCCGTTTTTTACCAGATTATCCAGGGATTGCAGAATAAACAGCAAATGCGTGTGTTTGCGATAAGCCTCTATGCGCTGCACAATGCTTTCAAAAGGCAAATTCTGCTGCATGAGTTCGGAAAGCTTACCAACAATAAGGCTTATCTCCGGGCCAGTGGATAGGGAGTCGATGAGATGCAGCTGCCGCTGTGGATAGCGCTCACGAAACATCCGCGCAGCAATTTGTGCGCTGGAATAGCTGGCTGATAGGGTGCCGGTAATAGAAATGGCAAAGACCATGTCGGATTTTTCAAAGGCTGTTAGCCAGTCCTGCGGGCTGGGCGCTGCACTTCCGGTTTTGCCCGGATAGGCTTCCAGCTTCTGCATAAAGTCAGCAATATCCAGATCTATGTCATCCACAAATACCTTCTCGCCAATGTTCAGTTTCAGCGCCACCCTGGTAAACTGTATATGTTCTGCAGCCTGATTGGGCAAGCCCAGTAAATCGCAACCAGAATCTACGACTATACCATATTTCATGATGAAATCCTTTCCGTTATCTAATATTTGATATTACATTAAATGATAATACATATATAAGTTAAAGGCAAGCATTTTTTGATGGTATTTGCGTATATTTTCTGAATTTTGGGCGAATATCTATTCGCTGTAAATAATTTTTTCGTGCGGATTCCAATTTTTTGGTTAAAAAATACATAAAATTGTTGACAGTCGTTTAAACCGTATGGTATAAATAATATTATAATTTGTGTTGCAAATGATGATTTTTTATATTGTATTACTAGAAATGAGATGGTTAAATATAAGTAAGCAAATTTATTTGTTATATGTAACTGACGCACAGTAAGGCGATGCAGCGTTATTTTTTCAGATGCTTGAGCTTTGATTAATCAGGCCATTTATCTTGGTTATGATTCAGATGCGCTCTATACCATAGTACGCTATTATCTAAATTCAGGCTATAACTACATGTTCATCCATACGGATTATTATTTTACCACGGATCGCACTGCTTCTGTTTATGGCGGTCACAAAACTTGGGAGGGCGATGGCTATTAATTTTCTAAGCGCTGCTTAGATGAGCGGTGAGAGATTGTATTAAGTCTATGTAGGGGGTGTAGATTCTATGTTTCTTTCTCCGAAGTATTTATTTGAGACTCTGACTGGTCATCCGTCGATTGGTTTGATAGTGATTCCGATTGCGATCTTGCTCCTGTATTTCAACCCAGTGGCCAGATCGAGGCGGCAGGAAAGAGGAAAGCTTCTTCTCTACATCCCCCGTTCCTCCCGGGCCATGGCCGTTGCGATTGGTGTTGCTGTGATTCATATCTGTGCGATTGCGTGGTTAATTTACCTATGGCTGAGTGATAGCTTTGTTGAACCGGTATGGCAATCGCGCGCCTGGCAGGTTTATTCATTTAGCCTTTGCTTGCTGATAATTATACTCTTGTGTAACTATTTCTACCTCAGTTGCCGCTTTTATGAGAATTGCATTCTAAGAGGAGATCGCGATTACTACGAATATAAATATATCACCGGGTGGAAGCGTATCTCTGATACCCAGGTAGACATTACAGCAAATTATGAGCAGGGTGGAGAACGCGCCTTTACCCTTCACCATAAGCCTGCCCAGGCCGGGGTTATTGATAGCCTGTTGCGTAAAAAAATCACTGTGGAGCCAGATTTGTAATGGTGCAGTGCATACAGGAATTAAAAGAGCAGCTTTCTTTAGAAAGCTGCTCTTTTTCATACCAGGACTAGCGGCGCAGGCCTAAGCTGTTGATGATGTTGCGGTAACGGTCGATATCCCTGGATTTGAGATAGTTGAGCAGGGAACGACGGCGACCAACCATTTTCAGCAGACCACGACGGGAATGGAAATCCTTTTTATGCACCTTGAGATGCTCGGTTAAATGTGCGATTTCATAGGAAAGCAGCGCAATCTGAACTTCCGGAGAACCGGTATCGCTTTCATGCGTACGGTACTTTTCAATGATTTCCATTTTCTTTTCAGCAGACATTGCCATAGTACATTTCCTCCATAAAATATTTTCTATTAAACGCCCGGCTCTGGGAATCCGTTGGAGTACACGCAAATTCTAAGAGCGGGTTGGTTTAGCAAAACATAGAGCGCTGCAGTGCTGCGCCTATTTAAAGCTTAACATTCATATTATACCTTATTGGATACGCTTTGGCAAGTGTGCTGTGGGAGAAATTTTTGCCAAAAAGCGCCGCGCTTCCTGATCATCCAGGGCAATTTGCGCTTTCAATTCGTCTATACCGGTAAAGCGGCGTTCCGGCCGCAGAAACTTGCCAAAGTAAATACAAATGGTTTCGCCATATAAATCAAGCTGCTGATCGAACAAGTATGCTTCTACCAGCGGCTTTTTCTCCCCGCCAATGGTGGGCTTAACGCCAAAGTTAATTACGCCATCGTATGTTATGCCGCGGTGTACGATGCGTCCGGCATACACGCCGCGCTGCGGAATCGCCTGCCCCTCTATAGGTAGCACATTGGCTGTGGGGAAGCCAATGGTACGGCCCAGCTGATTGCCGCGCACCACCTTTCCCTCTATGGCAAACCAGTACCCCAGCATAGCGTTGACCGCCTGAAGATTGCCTTCGCTGAGATAGCGGCGGATGTTGGTGGAGCTATATACGCCGTAGGGTCCGCTGATCTCCGGGATAATGGTCACATTGATGCCCCTTTGTGCGCATAACTCCTGTAGTGTGTGTGCAGTTGCACGGCCATAAGCGGCAAAGGTAAAGTTGTAACCAACCACAACCTCCTTCACGCCCAAAGGTACAATGGTGCTATCAATAAACCCTTCTGGTGTGCTGTTCATCAGCTTTTGGTCAAAGGTCAGCGTGATGATACGATCCACGCCCAGATAATCCAGCAGCAGCATATCCTTGATGCTGTCGTCGGTGAGTAGCTCCGGCGCTTGTCCGCGAATCACGGACAGGGGATGCGGAGAGAAGGTGATGACTGCGCTTTGCCCGTGGTGCAGCTGCTTCTTGCGGTACAACTCCTCCATCAGCGCACGGTGTCCATGATGCAGCCCATCGAAGTTGCCAATGGCGCAGGCCACCAGCGGCGCCTCGTAGATTTCGTATTTGTCTACATCAACCAACACCTTGTCCATCGAGATGAGTGGTGCGCTGCTTTCCGCTGTTTTTAGTCTGCCTATACCCAACAAACGGCCATAGCTGTCCAGTACGCGCAGTGGTGCTGAGGCTGGCTGACTGCTGATTTGTGGCGGCAGGGGAAGCGGCGCTGGCGCGTCATTGCCGTGAACCAGCAGACGCACAGCGCTGTTTTCCGCGCTGATAGCAGGGATGTGCGCCAACGCTTCATTCATAGGCAGCAAAAAGCTCATATCACCCTGCTCCTGCATTTCCCACAGCTGATCCAACGTATAACTATGCTCCAGACAGAATTGACCAACCTGTGTGCGTTGTAGCGCAGACAAATGGGCGCCGCAACCCAGAAGCTGACCCAGATCATGCGCGATGGAGCGAATATATACGCCCTTGGCACAGCTGACTTCAATCTGGCAGCGCGGGTGCGCGTTTGTGGGGCTGGCTGGCATAAAGTGCAGCAGCGCAATATAGTGAATACATGCAGGCCGTGGCTGCACTTCTACCTGCTCTCCACGGCGAATTTTTTTATACAGCGGCTCTCCATCCTGCTTGAGTGCTGAGACAGGTGGCGGCGTTTGCATGATCTCTCCGCAAAACTGCGGCAGCAACTGTTGCACCATCTCCGCGCTCACAAAACTGGCGTCCTGCTCCTGCACAATGCGGCCGTCTTTATCATAGCTATCTGTCTCAATGCCAAAGCATATTTCTCCAATATATTTCTTTTCCCCGTTCATCACAAATTCTGATAGGCGGGTGGCTTTGCCCACGGCAATGGGTAAAACACCGGTAGCCTGGGGATCCAGGGTGCCGCAGTGTCCGCATTTGCTTTGAGTAAGCCGTTTCATGTTGCCTACTATATGGCCGGAGCTGGGGCCCGCAGCCTTATTTACACAGATAAAACCATCCATTGGGGTCTCCTGGTGTGCTTATTCGTATTTTTGCGTAAGCAGCTTACGTGCCGCAGCTAGTACCTGTGGACGCACTTCTTCCAAGCGGCCGGGAATTTTGCAGCCGGAGGCCTGCATGTGGCCCCCGCCCCCAAAGCTTGTGGCCAACTCGTCCACGCGGTAGCCGCGACGGCTGCGAAAACTGATCTTTACGCAATCCTCGTGCTCTTCAAACATAATGCCTATTTTTACACCGCTGGGTAGCAGCGTATGGTTGACAATATTGTGGCAATCCATCACCGTAGCATGATAGCGCTGTATAGACGGCTGATCTAGCCAGCTGTAGGAGAGCAGACCGTCACATTCGAGCGTCATATGCTCCATACATACGCCGACCAAGCGTAGATTGGACATGCTGCGATCCTCAAACAGCTTGATCCGCACCAGCTCCAAGTCCACCTGCGGCAGTAGCTGCGCGGCAATAACCAGCGCGCGCTGGCTGGTATTGAGATAGCGGAAGCAGCCCGTATCCGCAGCAATGGCACTATACAGGCACAGGGCCACCTCGTCACAAATCGGAACCTCTCCTGCCAGACAAATCGCAGCTACAATTTCACCGGCGGCTGCAGCCTGCGGCTCTACCACAGCCAGTTGTCCTGAAAAGGCATTGCTGATGTGGTGGTCTATACAATAGAGCTGCTTACCCGCCAGATGCGCCTGCAAGTAGGGACCGGTACGACTTACCTCGCCACAGTCAACAAGCAGTACTGCCTCATAATCATCCCAATTGATATGCTGGGGATGCTGCATCTCCTCAACATGTGGCAAAAACCGTAGGTTATGCGGGGGATCATCGTGACGCAGCATAACCCAGTTCTTTTCTGCTCCCTGAAAGGCCAGATACAGGCCAAGCATAGAACCCAGACAATCACAGTCCGGGTCCTCATGCCCAATAATAATCATGTTTCGCTGTCTGTTTAGCAGTGCCAGTATATCCTGGTATTGTGCTTGCATATTTATACACCTGTTTAGTCTTTATATTTGTCTGGATCTTCTGGTGGACGTCCGGCAGCTGCTTGCTCGTCTGCCTCAATCTGCCGCTCAATCGCAGTGGTCATGCGCACGCCATAGGCAATGCTTTCGTCCACGTGAAAGAATAATTCCGGGATACTGCGGGTCTTTAAGCGGTGCCCAAGCTCACGGCGGATATAACCGGCCGCGCTGCCTAGGGCCGCAGCTACCTCATCTTTGCTATGCGCAGCAGACAAGGGGCTGACATAGATATGCGCGGCACAGCCATCCGGCGCAATGTTGACTGCCACTACGCTTACCATTTCCAGGCGGGGGTCCTTGACCTCGCGCTCCAGAATGGCGGCAATTTCCCGCTTTAGCTCCCCGCCTAAACGGGCAACTCTGTGACTGCTCATTGTATTTTACCTCTTTATTTTCGCTTGTGCTGGGCGCGGTCCGGTTGCCCCTTACAGCTCGCGGGCAATTTCCTCCATCACATAGAATTCCAGACCATCGCCTTCTTTAATATCGTTGAATTTTTCCAGACCAATGCCGCATT
>CALXSV010000225.1 GCA_944391235.1 uncultured Clostridia bacterium
ACGCGAACCGTATCATAAGGCAGGGCCGTCTCCTTAGAGGTTTCCCGCTCTACATTTATGGTAATCAGCGGCTCAGCATCGGCTACAGAGACACCGTCGGCCTGGCCGTACAGCAGCATATTAACCGCTTCTTCCACGCTAAGGATATCATCCAAATCCGCATATTCCGTACCAATGCTGACTTGTTCCGTGGTATATACCCGGCTAACGCCATCCTCATTCAATACGCCATAATGGTTCTTGGCCAGGGTGACAGCCTCAATGGCATCCGCGCTACTGCCTACCAGCAGTACCGGAACCTCATCCACATAAACGGCCACGCACTGGGCCACCACATGCAAACTGTCCTGTAACTGCACCGCCGCATCGGTCACACTGGAGTACAGTGCGTTTACAGCGGAAATCTCCTCAATTTCAACTTCATTTGTATAGCTGAGTGCATAGGATGAACCATCCGCAGCCACCAAATCCGCAGCGGCATTCTGCAAGGACTGGTCAAGGGCAGCCTGCGCCTCGCTTCTGCTCACCATAGTGGCAACCGCCACGCCATCGACCTTCAAAACATAGGCGTTAGAGGAAGCAAAAACCATGGTAACACCAGCTGCCAGCATCAAAGCAACAGTCAAAACCACTGCTACAGTAGAAACAATACGTTGTGTTTTTTTATTACGCTTATTTTCTTCTTTTTTTCTGTCTGAAACCTTTATGTACTTAGCTTCATTGAAGGGTTTATGTGTGTGCATAGAACCTCCCTAGCTTTTCCGAACAGTGAAACAAGGATTAAAAAGCAACCCCACGCGTTCTATAATAGCACATTAACCGGCATTTGGCAAGGGTTTTATAACGACAGCAGCCTCACCAGGGAGATAAAATGCGCTTTTAAACGGCTTATCTCTAACAAATTCGGCAAAATGATACATAAAGTATATGTGCGTGTTTTAATAGATAGACCTGCCCAATATACCCTGGCAAACATAGTCGGACCAGACGGCAGGGACGCCCCTAGATGTCCTATTTCTTCCAAAAGTTGGCAATCAAATGTAGTACAGCGGGTTTGATAAAAGATGTGTGCAGCGCCAAGTGTCCCAGAGGAAGCATCATCCTGTGTTAAAGAAAGAAGCTGCCCCACAGCCACGCCTACCACCAGCCAGGTAAACAGCACCAAAGGAAACGGGCTGCTATCTGCTTCCGCCTCTGCCAAATGGACAAAGTCCTACCACCTCAGAATTGGCGCTGTTGGAAGCCGGCAGGTAGCCGGAATGTACAGAAAAGGCAATATTGCAGGCAGCCGCAGTAAACCATTTTAGGAGGCTCCCTGAAACGTAAATTTCTACCTCTATAGCCTGGGCTCCCACCAGATCGGCACAGCCCCAACCACGTCAATACGGGCACTGGTAACGCACGCGCCCCACGCTGCTGCGTCCGTATTCAATGGCGGCCTCCGGACATTTACAGATGCAGGCCATGCAGTGCGTGCAACGACTATCCCATACTGGCCTTCCCGCTGGCAGGCTGATGTTGTGCAGCGGACATTCCCGCGCACATTTTCCACAGCCTGTGCAAGCCGCTCCAGCGCGGAATTTCTTAGACTTTACCAAAAAACGATAAAAAAGAGGATTAAGAAAAGCACTGCATATCTTATCGCCAACCTTAGCGCTGTGGTACGGAAAGGCTATTCCCTGCGTTATACAGGCCGCCGCCTCCGCGATGGAAGGACCTGCCTGCCGCACAATTTCTTGGGCCGCCGCTTCTTCCGGCGCATCAAAAAGGGCAATATAATTCTCCGGCATGATCACAGGCAGTAAGCCCATATAAACAAACTCCTTTTTCACGCACAAACGCCGAATATACTTTTGCGCATTGCCCACGCTATCTCCACAAGTCATAACAAAATAAGCTTGTGCGTGTGGAAAAAAGGGGGTATCAGCTATCCAGCGCTCGACAAGCCGGGGTATGCGCCAGGCATAAGTAGGTACGACAAATACCAATCGATCCGGCGCGCTGACGGTGGAAAAATCATTTGAACGGATGCGCGCATTAATGGAATCAAGCGTATCTCCGCACCTTTCCGCAAGCTGTTGCGCAATATAAGCACTGTTGCCCGTACCTGTAAAATAAAAAATCATCAAGCGCTCCTCCTCTCTGCACGGACTGCGGTATAGCGCAGCACACGCCCCATTCTTCCTAAGCAGTATACGCTACAGGTATAGTTCTGCCCGACCAATACACCTGCTCAATCTATCTCTGTTCCTTGCCTTGTCTTGTTATACATACACAGGCACACTTTGTTAAAAAGTGTTTCTGTGCCGCTAAGGAAAAGTCCTCTTTCCATCCAAATGTAGAATACGATAATTCTTCGATATTGGCAAGCTGCTCGGCTTCTTTTATAATTTAATTGGTCGTTCTAAATACAGATGTTCTGAAACGTGCGTTTGCCAATAAGGAAAACTTGCATGCGGCTATTTATACGCGGCTGTATCCAAGAGGTAAAGCTATACCGCGCAGAAAAGCGGGGAAGAAGCTTTTTACTTCCTACCCGCTTTTCTGATCAGGCCTTTAACCGTGTAAACAATACCTGGCTGCTTATACGCCCCTACCCCGCCTCAAGCGGGATAACAGCAATATGGAGCGTACGTCACGGATGATACAATCTTTACTGCGAGGCGCCGTGTTTTTACACGGTTTACACGATATTTCCGCCATAGACATTCTGTTTTTGCAATGCTATATATCCTCTATTTTCTTAAAAACCAAGACCCCCTTGGAGGATGGCATGATTGAGAAAGATATCAGCTCAAACCCTTCCTTTTCCATTTGATTGGCTGCCTCTTCCACCCTGGCCGCCATTTCCTTTGCTTTTGGTGAATATTCGATTATCATCGTTTTATACATTTGTTTCCCTCCTTATTCATTTCAGACATGAAGTTCATCTAGATTCAGGCTTGCCAGGAAAAGTTAGACAGCCAATTGTTACTGCAGAAATATCCACCACAGTGCGCAGGATTAAATCGGGAATATCGACGGTGAATACCAGCGGCATAAAGAAATTAAATAACAATAAATCCATGCCAAACAGCAAACCGCCCAAAACCATTGCTTTCCTGATTCGACAGCCCTCAACAAAGCGGCTCATCCATGCCATGACGCAGGCGACAGCAAAGCCGGTCAGCAGGCTCCACAGCAGGGTTTCTAAAGGTTTCGCAACAAAGATTGAGTAAATATCCGCAATCCAAAACAAAAGCAAACGTCCGCTCAAAAAGCATACCGTGATAACCAACACGGGGATGGCGAGATGGCTCTGTATTCTCGCATTTTCCCGGGTACGCCCAAACA